>NZ_VHLC01000180.1:0-7711 GCF_006547355.1 Myxococcus sp. AB036A
GGGCTCCTCGGGCGGCGGCGCGGGCTCCTCCTCCGGCGGGGGCTCCACGGGCTTGGGCTCCGGGCGCGGACGACGGGGCGAGGGCGGAGGCGGAGCCTTGACCTCGGGGGCGAGCTGAACGGGCTCCTCGGCCGGCTCGGTGGGGTCCACGTACAGGAAGCGGGTGGCACCCACTTCCAGTTCGTCCCCGTCCTTGAGCTGCCGGCGGTTGACCCGCTTCTTGTTCACCTTGATGCCGTTGCGGCTGCCCAGGTCCTCCACGTGGGTGCCGGACCAGTCGCGGCGCACCTTGGCGTGCTTCCGGGAGACCAGGTCATCCTTGAGGATGATGTCCGCGTCCTTCTCGTCGCGGCCCAGGATGACTTCCTTCGCGTTCCCCAGCTCGATGCGCTCGCCTTCGCGGGGGCCGTTCATGAAGCGCAGGTAGCGCTCCTCGCCGCCGCCGGCCAGGCCGCGCATGGCGTCCTTCACCATGCCCCGGGCGATGAAGGACGTCTTCTCCCCGCCCGCTTCGGGGTTCAGGTCCATCACCCGCTCGAAGCGGACGTCGAACGTGGCGATGGCGATGACGTCGCCGTTGCGCAGCAGCCGCTTCTCGCCCTTGGGCACGGGCTTGCCGTTGATCTGCGTGCCGTAGGAGCTGCCCAGGTCCTCCACGAAGAAGAGCGGCCCGTCCTGGCAGATGCGCGCATGGTTGCGCGACACCGCCTGCTGAGCGAGCACGACCTGGCAAGCCTTGTCGCGGCCCAGGGTGATGACCGCGTCGTCGAGGACGAACTCGGTGCTCTGGGCAGCGCCGGCCTCGCTGCGCTGCGTGACGGTGAGACGAACGCTCATCGAGAAGGAGGGGAGTCGGGAAGGCGGGACATCAGAACGTCGCGTCGCTCAGGAATCTCTCACACGTCTGGTACTCCGTGGGGAATTCCTCAGACGTCCCGTACTTCAGGAAGTTCTTGCAGGCGATCTGCGCGTGCTCGCGCTTGTGGGCTTCGAAGAAGAGTTCGTAGAGGCCGTAGTGGCAGGCGGCGTACTTCGCATCCAGCTTGACGCACTTGCGGTAGGTGGCCTCTTCCTCCGCCAGCAGGCCCTTCTCGCGGTACTGACGCGCGAGCATGTAGAGCGCGGGCGCGGAGTTCTCCGCCTGCTGCGTGTCCTTGATCTCCTTGAAGGCCGCGTCGGTGAGGGCCGTCTTGCGCTGGGCCAGGGACAGGTTGTTGATGCAGCTGCTGTTGCTGGGGTCCAGCTGGGCGCAGTTGGCGAAGGACTCGCGCGCTTCCTGGAAGCGGCCCAACTCCATCAACGCGGTGCCCAGGTCGTGCCACAGCAGAGGTGAATCCTGGACCAGCTGCGTGGCCCGGGCGAGGTGCTCGCCGGCCGCGTCGTATTCACCCTCCGAGTAGGAGATGATACCCAGGAGGTGGTGCACGTCGGAGATGCCGGGATTGACGGCCAGGATCGTGCGCAGCTCCTTCTTGGACTCGTCCATCTTCCCCATCTTCATCAGGGTGAGTGCCAGGTTGTAGCGCGACTCCAGGTTGTCCGGGTTCACCTTGAGGGCCCGCCGGAAGTTGTCGTGCGCCTTTCCGTACGCGCCTTCCTCCATGTAGATGGCGCCGAGGTTCTGGTACGCCTGGAGGTGCTCCTGGTTGTAGCGCAGGGCCTTGATGAAGTGCTTCTTCGCGTCGTCCTTCCGGCCCGAGGACATGGCGATGATGCCCTTGTTGGACCAGAGGTCCGCGTACTGGGGGGAGAATTCCAGGCCCAGGTCGCAGAACGTCTCCGCGCGCGCCAGGTCGCCCTTGGCCATCTCTTGCGCGCACAGCTCGTTGTTGATGAGCGCCCGCTCGTGAGGCGGTGGGGTCCGGACGCAGGCGACGAAGGGCAGGGCGGAGACCAGGGACAGCGCAGCAACAAGTCGGCGGACACGCATGGCGGGGCGAGTGTAGGAGAGCGCCCGCGCCCAGGCAACGCCCGGAGTGGCATGAATCCAGGCTGTTTTCCGAGGGTTACGCCGGTAGAGTGGCGGCCCATGCGTACCCTGCTCTGCACCCTCGGCTTCACCCTGGCCTTGCTGTCGGCCAGCCCCGCGCATGCCCAGTTCGCCAACCGCAGCCTGGGCCTGTCACTGGGCTACATGGACTTCAACCGGACGAACGGCCTGGATGACGCGTTCTTCGTGGGCGTCGACGCCAGCCTCTACATCGAGAACGGCTTCGAGGTGGTCTCCCTGTCGAAGATTGCGTTCCCACGCGACACCACGGACCGCAACGAGAAGCGCGTGGTGGGCCTGGCGCCGTCCATCGGCATCCGGTACCTGCTGATGGAGGAGGCCATCCGCCCCTATGTGGGCTCGGACCTGAGCTACCTCATCGTCTTCAAGAACAGCGTCAGCAACTTCGTGGGCATTGGCCCCAACGTCGGCGTCGACTTCTTCGTGTCGGACTCGGTGAGCGTGGGCGCGCGCGCGCAGTACAACTTCTACATCGCGCTCAACGAGAAGACGCAGCGCACGCTCACGCTGTCTGCCGGCGCTGCGGCGTACTTCTAGGCTGTCCCTTCGGCGGTAGCAGGGCCGCGGCCACCAGCAGCGCCCACTTCTCGTCGGAGAGGTGGGGCGGCTTCTCCATGGCCAGCGCGTCCTGCAGCCTTGCTCCCAGCGCCGCGAACAGGCGGAGCCGCGCCTCCATGCGCAGTTCCTCACGGCGCAGGGCCGCAGTCAGCACCACCTCTCGCTCCTCGCTGGACAGGCGCTTCACGCGCGACACGAAGAGCGGATCCGCCAGCAGCCCCTCGTCGCCGGGCATGCCCAGGGCGGAGGGCACCTTCAGGCGCCGCTCGCGCACCACCAGCGTTCCCGCCAGCATGTCCCCCAGCCGCTGCTGGGAGCCGGACACGAGCGCGGTGAGCCCTCCCACCAGGTAGAACAGGGGCAGCCGGTCCACCGGACGCGCCAGGTTGCGCAGCGCCGCGTGGTAGAAGCCGATGCGCACGCCGCTCTCCTGGATGACCCGCAGCGACATCACCCGCTTGCCCACGGTGCGCCCGCTCCACACCGTCTCCAGCGTTATCGCGTAGCCCCAGTCCACCAGGAAGTAGATGACGATGGACAGCGCGCTGGCGAAGCCCGGGAAGGCGAACATCACCAGGCTGAGCGACGTCAGGATGGTGCCGGTGAGCAGCGTGACGATGACGGCGTCCAGCAGCCACGCCAGGAAGCGCGAGTACAGGCCCGCGAGCGTGAAGCGGAACTCCACGTACTCGGGGGTGAGCACCGTGTGGGTGCCGTCCAGCAGGGTGTCGGTGGCGGTCGTCACCGACACAGTCTAGCCGCGGCGGCGCACGTGCGGGCGGCCCGAGACACATTCGTCGCGGCTCCAACGATTTCAGTGAGGGCGGCGGAAGTCGGGTGAAGGTGTCCGAAGTGACTTGCCCGCCGTCCGGAGGGCAGGCGGGCGGCACCTCGCACGACAGCGCTATTCTTGAGCCGAGAGGGCGTGGGGTAGTCTGCCGCGCACTCGCACCGTGCTCCCCTCCGACTCCTCATCATGGAACCGCCGCCTTTGGCCGGCGGCAGCCTTTCAGTTCGCGCTCATCGCAGGGGTGACGCAGCTGAAGACGGCTTCCAACGCCCTGGTGCTGTCGCGCTTCGAGTCCCAGGCGCTGCCGTACCTGTACCTGCTGGGCGCGTTGATGACGGCGGCCATGACGGTGCTGCCGCGCTCCAAGCCGGGCTCGCCCTTCGAGTCCCCGGGCCTGCTCACGGGCATGGGCGGCGTGGTGGCGCTGGTGCTGGCGGGGGCCCTATCCGCGGGGCAGCGCATGCCCGCACTGGCGCTGTACCTCTTCGCGGACACCTTCTCCACGTTCGTGTCCTTCCGCTTCTGGGGCCGCATGGCGGCCGCCTTCGACGCGCGTGAGGCGCGCCGGGCCTTCACCGCGCTCAACGGCTTCGCCATGGGCGGAGGCATCGCCGGAGGTTTGCTGGTGCAGGGCCTGGCGGTGAAGCTGGGCACGCCGGGCATCGTGGTGAGCGGCGCCGTGGGCCTGCTGGCCGCGGGCGCCATCTTCCATCACCTGTACAAGGGCCTGCCGCCCACGCCGCCGCGCGGCCGCCCCGCGTCCTTCCTGGGGCTGCGCTATCTGGCGGAGAGCCCCTACGCCCAGGTGCTGGCGGCGCTGGGCATCGCGTTCGCGGTGCTGTCGTCGTTCGTGGACTACCTCTTCCGGCTGCGCCTGGAAGGCACGCTGAGCGAGGACGCGCTGACGGCGCTCTTCGGTTCGCTCCAGCTCTGGATTGGCCTGTTCTGCGTGGCCTTCCAGCTGCTGGTGGCGCAGCGCCTGCTGAAGCGGCTGGGGCTCTTGCGCTACGTGGCGATGGTGCCGCTGGTCCTGGCGCCGCTGGCGGGCGCGGCGCTCGTCACCCCCAGCTTGTGGCCGGTGCACTTGCTGCGACTGGTGGAGACGGCGGTGAGCTACTCCATCCTCCCGGTGGGCATCCAGTTGCTCTACACCGCGGTGCCGGACGACCAGCGAGAGGGCCTGCGCGCCACGGTGGATGGGCTGCTGCGCAAGGGCGGCGTCGTGCTGGCCGGTCTGTTGCTCATCGGCGCGGGACGCGCGGCCAACGGCGTCACCATGGCGGTGGCGGTGGTGGGCATGTGCGCGGCGCTGGGCCTGCTGCTGGTGCGGCTGAAGCCCGCATACGTGGCCGCGCTGGGCGAGCAGGTGGGCGCGCCCGAAGAAGAGGACGTGGCGCTGGAGGGCGAAGAGGAGCAGCGGCTGCTGGCCGAGGCCCTGGCGGCCCCTTCTCCGGAGCGGGTGCTGCGCGCGGTGGCGATGATGGAGCAGGCGGAGGTGCCGCTGCGTCCGCACCTGCCCGCGCTGCTGCGTCACCCGCACGAGCGCGTGCTGGAGCGCGGCGTCTCCCTGGCCCTGGAGCTGGAGGCGCACGAACTGGCGCCGGTGCTGGAGCGGTTGGTGGAGGAAGGGCCACGTCGGCCTCGGGACCAGGCCGTGTGGGCCCTGGCGCGGTTGTCACCGGAGCGGGCGGAGCGCCTGCTGCCCGCGCTGCTGAACCACCCGGACGTGGGCCTGCGCTGCGCGGCCATTGGCGCGCTGGTGAAGTCGACGGGGAGCGCCGTGGCGCTGGACGCGCTGCGGGCGATGTTGTCGCGCGGCGAGGGCGCACCGGTGCCCGAGCGCCGCGAGGTGGCGCGCCTGCTGGGGCGCATCCAGAACTCACGCTTCGCGGAGCCGCTGGCGCGCTATCTGGAGGACGCGGACGGCTCCGTGCGGCACGTGGCCCTGGTCGCGGTGGGCAAGGGCGGCTACGTGGAGCTGGCGCCCCGGCTGCTGCCGTTCCTCACCTGGCGGGAGGAACGCAAGGCGGCGCGCGAGGCGCTGGTGGCGTTGGGTGACGAGGTGACGCTGCTGGTAGAGGAGCAGCTCAACAAGCACATGGCGCCGCTGGCGATGCGGCTGCAACTGCCCCGCGTGCTGCGCGGCATCGGAACACCGGCGGCGCTGGACGCGCTGCTGTTCTCCAACGTGCGCGACGACGCGTCCCTGCACTTCCGGATTGGCGCGCAGATGTCGCGCCTGCGCGACGAGCACCCCGAGCATCCCGTGGACGTGGAGCGCGTGCGCGAGGCCCTGGGGCGGCGGCGGGAGGTCTACCGCAACCTGGTGGGCGCCTTCCGCGACCTGCGCGCGGCGCTGGGGGATGGCTCGCTGCTCACGCGCGCGGTGGGCGACCGGATGGACCAGGCGTTGGAATTGTCCTTCTTCCTCCTGGGGCTGCTCCATCCGTCGCACGTGATGCGCGGCATCCACTACAACCTGGTGGGGCCCGACCTGCGCCGTCGCGCGCTGGCGCTGGAGCTGTTGGAGAACCTGGTCGACGAAGAGGACCGGGAGCTGGTGATGGAGCAGGTGGAGGCGCACCACCGCGAGCTTCCACCCGGCGCGCCCGGCCGGTTGTGGCGGCGGCTGGCGGCGCTGGTCCAGAGCGAAGACGGCGTGCTGCGCGCGTGTGCCCGCCATGTGGCGTGGGTGAACGGGCTGCACGTGCTCCCACAGGAAGGTGACATGAGCGACAGGACAGTCCAGCGGATGTTCGCGCTGGAAGGGGTGAGTGTCTTCTCCCAGTGCGACGTGGATGACATCGCCGCCATCGCCGCCGTGGCCCGCGAGGCGGCGTTCCGCGCGGGAGAGCGCATCTACGCCCAGGGCGATCCGGGCGACGCGCTCTACGTCATCGTCGACGGCGCCGTGGATGCCTTCCACGACGGCGAGCACGTGCTGCGCTTCCAGGGCAAACAGGCCTTCGGCGAGGTGAGCCTGCTCGACGGCGCACCGCGTCCCACGGACATGGTGGCCGCGGTGGATACGCGGGTGCTCATCATCGACCGGCGTGACTTCTTGGATTTGCTCGCGGACCGGCCGGAGCTGCTGACGGGCTTCTTCCGCGCGGTGAGCCTGCAGCTCCAGGCGCTCATCGACCTGCCGGACTCGCGCGAGACGGGCGAGCGGCTGGAGATGACGGCGCCGCTGGGCCCACTGGCGCCGCCGCTGCCAGATGGGCCGGCGCCGGATGGAAACGACGACCGCTCGCGCGACGACTCCTGAGCCGAGCGGCGCGGGGACGTCCCTCCCGTCACCACACGTCGGCGGGGCGGGGCACCTCGGCTTCGGGCGGCGAGGCGTTCGCACCGGCGGCGAGCGCCTTTCTGGCCGCGGCCACGTCCTCCTCCAGCAGGTGCGCGGAGGCGACGGGGATGAGCGGCCGGACGAAGAACTTCATCGGAGGAAATGAGCCCAGGAATCGGACCACCGCCAGCCCGGCGAACACCCAGGGGTGGCGCTCCGTGCTGGAGATGGGCGCGAAGACCTCCTCCGTGCGCCGTCCCCAGGAAGCGCCGTACCGCTGAAGCGAGTCCCACCGAAAGCCCGGCACGCGCGTGGTGAGCACCGTCCACATCCGCAGGAACCAGGGCGGCCGCGTGGGCCCCGCGGTTGGCTCCCAGGCCCGCGCGCTCTTGGCGGCGGTGAAGACCACCCACCACCACGCGCCCCAGGCGGTGAACACGGCGGTGAAGACGAAGCGGGAGGCGCACATGAACGGGAGGGTGATCAGCACCAGCGCCGGCACGCCCACCATGAGCAGCAGGAAGGCCCGCCAGCGTCGCTTCACCTTCTTGCGCAGCCACGCCATGTTGAGGCGCACGCGCGGCGGGAACTCTTCGTCCTCGGGCTCCAGCCCCGTGAGCAGGCTGGCCTTGCGGGAGATGGCGTCGTGGTAGTCCCGCGACAGGGCGATGACCACCCACTGCGCCAACTGCAGCGCGGCGAACAGCGCCGCCCAGAAGGCCAGGCCCCACACGGAGAGGCCCTTCACCGTCCAGATGCTCTTTTCGTGAGCAGGAGCCTGGGGGGTCTCGGCGGTGTGTGGGGTATCCGCCGTGGCGTCGGTGCGCTCCTTGGCGGAGGACGCCGGGGCCTCCGACTCCTGGTCCTTCGTGGCCTCCAGCACCAGCGCGGTGATGGCCTCCGCCAGTGACGTGCCCGCATCGGCCCCCTGGGCCGCGGCCTCCACGTCTCGGATGCGCCGCTCCATCCTCGCTTCGGGCGTGTCCGCCGGGATGGGGGAGGGTTTCTGGGCGTCCGGAGTGGCTCCCGCGACGTCCTCTGCCGCTCCGGTGGGGGCCTGCTC
>NZ_VHLC01000181.1:0-7693 GCF_006547355.1 Myxococcus sp. AB036A
AACGACACCCTGTCCGCCCCCTCCCCCGCCCCGGCTGGTAACGCCGTGCAGGCCGCCCACGCCATCCGCGAGGCCGTGCTGTCCGAGGTGCGCAAGGCCGTGGTCGGCCAGGACGAGGCCCTGGAGCTGATGCTCTGTGGCCTCATCGCCGGCGGCCACATCCTGCTGGAAGGCGTGCCCGGCGTGGCCAAGACGTTGATGGCCAAGGCCCTGTCGCGCAGCATCGGCGCGGAGTTCAAGCGCATCCAGTTCACCCCGGACCTGATGCCCGCGGACATCCTGGGCACCAGCGTGTTCGACCTGAAGACGCAGGGCTTCACGCTGGTGCGCGGCCCCATCTTCACGGACCTGCTGCTGGCGGACGAAATCAACCGCGCCCCGGCGAAAACGCAGTCCGCGCTGCTGGAGGCCATGCAGGAGCGCTCGGTGTCCATGGAGGGCCGCGTGCTGCCGCTCTCCCCGCTCTTCACCGTGTTCGCCACGCAGAACCCCGTGGAGTCCGAGGGCACCTATCCACTGCCCGAGGCGCAGCTCGACCGCTTCCTGCTGAAAATCGAGGTGGGCTATCCCGCGCCGGAGGAGGAGGACGCGATTCTGGCCTCCGTGCACCGGGGCTTCGACTCCGGGGACCTGCAACGCGCGGGCGTCAATGCCGCGGTGACGAAGGACGGGCTGCTGGCCGCGCGCGGCGCGCTGAATGAAGTGACGGTGGAGCCGCCGGTGCTGGCCTACGTCCGCAAGCTGGTGGCGGCCACGCGCGCCTCCAGCCGCATTCGATTGGGAGCCGGGCCTCGCGCGGGCGTGCACCTGCTGCTGGCGGCCAAGGCCCTGGCGGCGCTGCGCGGGCGCGGCTTCGTCACCCCGGACGACGTGCGATTCCTGGCGGCGCCCGTGCTGAAGCACCGCCTGCTGCTGTCGCCGGACGCGGAGCTGGACGGGGCCACGCCGACGGACGTGCTGCGCGAAGTGGTGCGCGGCGTCGAGGTCCCCCGGTGATTCCCACCCCGCGCCTCTGGGTGCTGCTGGCGCTGCTCGCGCTGCCGATGATGCTGGCGGGCTTCAGCCCCGGCATTGGCGGCGCCGTGCTCGCGCTGGACGCGCTGGTGCTGGCGCTGGCGGTGTTCGACGTGCTCACCGCGCGGAGGGCCCGGCTGGAGGTCCACCGGGTGGTGCCGGCGCGGCTCAACGTGGGTGTGGCCAACAAGGTGGTGGTGCGGCTGATTCACCGGAGCGGCGGCGCCGTCCACGTACGCGTCCGGGACGACGTGCCGGACGGCTTCGCCGCCACGCCGGACGAGGCCCCGCTGCACCTGCCCGCGCGGAGCGAATCGCGCTGGGTGTACCGGGTGACGCCCGTGAAGCGCGGGCGCTTCCAGTTTGGAGACGTGCACGTCCGCGTGCGCGGGCCGCTGGGGCTGGTGTCCCACGAGCGCGTGTTCCCCGCGGCGCAGGACATCGCCGTGTACCCGGACCTGCGCGGCGCCAACCGGCTGCTGCTGTCGGGCGCGGCGCTGGACCTGGTCAACCTGGGCCTGCGACAACTGCGGCGCGACGGGCGTGGCAGCGAGTTCGCCCGCCTGCGCGACTACGCCCAGGGCGACAGCGTGCGGGACGTGGACTGGAAGGCCACCGCGCGACGTGGGCGGCCGGTGACGCGCGTGCTGGAGTCGGAGCGCTCGCAGTCCATCCTCATCTGCGTGGACGCGGGCCGCTCCATGGCCGCGCAGGTGGACGGCCTCACCAAGCTGGACCACGCGGTGAACGCGGCCCTCTTCCTGGCCTTCGTGGCCGTGCGCAACGGCGACCGCGTGGGGCTGGCTGTCTTCGCGGATGGCGTGAAGGCCTACCTGCCGCCCGCGGCCGGACGCACGCAGTACCGGAAGATTGTCGACACGCTCTACGGCACCACGCCCAGCCTCACGTATGTGGACTACCTGGCGCTCTTCAAGGAGCTGAACCTCCGCCTCACGCGCCGCAGCCTGCTGTGTGTCTTCACCGACTTCCTGGACGAGGAGCAGGCCTCCACCATGGTGGCCCCGCTGCACCGCCTGGCGCGGCGCCATGTCCCCCTGTGCCTGTCGGTGAAGGACACCGCGCTCCAGAAGCTGCTGCGCACGCCGCCTCCCAACCCGGAAGAGGCCTTCCAGCACGCAGTGGCCTCCGAGCTGCTCACCGACCGCGAAGTGCTCAAGGCGCGGGTGAGTCAGGGCGGTGTGCAGATGCTCGACGTGCAGCCGGATGAGCTGAGCCTGGCCGCCGTCAACCGCTACCTGGACATCAAGGCGCGCGGCGTGCTGTAGCCTCCAGGGCCGCGTCCGGCGCCGGGACGGGCAGCGGCAGCCACCCCATGAAGCGGGTGTCCGGGACGTTGCCTCGCACGCGGTGCAGCACCTGTTTGAAGAGGGCGTAGACGCGGAAGAAGCGCTCCAGGCCCGCGCGCTCGGCGTCCGTCAGGGGCGCGGCGGCGCACACCACCTTCGGGTCCCCTCGCCCCGCGTCGACGAAGCCGATGACGCCCACCACTGGCACGCGCAGCCGCTGGCCCTGCGCCAGCCGGGGCCCCATCACGACGGCGTCCAGCGGGTCGCCTTCATCCGACGCAAGGCCCGGGATGCTGCCGTAGTTGTACGGGCACGGCAGCGGCGACACGAAGTCCACCGCCCCGTCCGCGCGGCGCTTCACGAAGGAGAAGCGCGGGCACTCGATGAGGACCTCCGGCTCACTTGGAAGTGGAGGCAGCCACAAGCGCTCATCCATGGGGAGACTCAGCGCCGCCGTCTGGCGCCGCGCGGCCCCCACGCAGCCAGTCCGACAGCAGGTACGCGTACACGCCCGCGCCCACCGTCAACGCGAAGGACACCTTGAACACCACCGACAGCTTGGGCGGATGAATCTGGGACACCGTGCCCTCGATGAAGCCCGCGAGCACGAACAGGACGAGCGTGCCGAACAGCAGCCGCACCGCCGTCACCGCCTCCTGTCGCACCGCCTGCCCCCGAGGCAGTCCTCGTGGGGCCACCATGCCCCGCGCAATCACCAGTCCCGCCGCGCCCGCGATGCAGATGGCGGTGATTTCCGGAATGCCGTGCGGAAGAATCCACGCCCAGAACCAGCCCGCCATTCCCTTGGCCGCATAGACTTGCGCGAGCGCGCCCAGGAACAGGCCGTTGACGAACAGCATGATGGCCGTGCCCAGGCCCACGGTGATTCCCAGCGCGAAGGCCAGGAAGGCCACCTGGATGTTGTGGGTGAAGAGGTAGGTGGTGAACTGGGCCTGGTCTCCCACCGACATGCCGTCACCCGCGGCCTCGTTGGCCGCGCGTTCGACGGGGTCCAGGTTCAGGTGCTCGGCGGGAACCAGATAGTGCGCCGCGTCGGGGTCCACCATCATCCCCACGTAGCCGAAGCCCACGCCCGCCAGCAGCAGCAGCAGCGACGCCACGTACATCCGCCACTCGCGCCGCATCAGCGCGGGGAAGCCCCGGGCCACGAAGCCCCACACGTCCGCCAGGCGCGGACGCCGGCCCGGGTACGTCAGCGCGTACGCCCGCCCCACCAAATCGTTGAGGTAGGCATTCACGTCCGCCGAGCCACTGCGCGCGCGAACCCACAGCAAGTCACTGGAGACGGCGCGATACAGCCGGCCCAGCGTCCTGGCGTCCTCCAGGCTCAGCTCGCGCAGGCCGTGGGATTCGGACCGGTCCAGCAGCGACTCCAGTTGCTCCCAGCGCGGCTTGCGGGACTCGATGAACTCCGCCATCTCCATGGGCCGGCACTCTACCCCAGTGACGTGGCGGCCCACCCTGCCCTCCGATGAAGCTTTGTGGGAAAACGCGGGACCATGACGTGTCGGATGGCGTTCCTGGGATGGCTGCTCGCCCTGCTTTCGGGATGCACGAGCATGCGCGCCCTGTGTCCCCTGGAGGGAGGCCGCCCCTGGGTGGAGGTGCGCAGCCCCCACTTCATCGTCCGCACCAACCTGGACACGGAAACGGCCGAGGAAGCGGCCCAGGAGCTGGAGCTGCTCCGCGAAGGGCTGCTGCAAGCCTGGGGCGGCAGCTTCGACCCGCCGGGCACGGTGGACATCATCGTCCTCCACAACCGCAGCGCGCTGGAGGAGTTCACGAACATCCGCATCGAAGGCTTCTCCACCAACACGGAGGATGGCCCGCTGCTGGTGCTGGCCGGGCACGCCTACGCGCTCAGCGAAGCCACCGCGGACATCACCACCCAGGCTCACGAGCTGACGCACTACCTCTCCGAGCTCGCGCTCGTCCGCCAACCCCGCTGGCTGTCCGAAGGACTGGCCAGCTACCTGGAGACCATCGCGCTCAGGCCGGAGCGGCGCGAGGTCATCCTCGGGCACATCCACGGGGCCTTCTACAACCAGGTGCAGCGGCACGGCTGGCGCACGCTCGACGAGCTCTGGGAGTGGGACAGCAAGGGGCTGCTCGGCACCGCCGAGTCGCGGCAGTACTACGCGTCCTCCTGGCTGTGGGTGCACTTCTTCATCAGCCGGCACGGCGCGCGCTTCGAGGACTTCCAGAAGCGCCTCATGCAGGGCGAGGACCCCCGGCAGGCCTTCGAGGCCGCCTTCCGCGGCGAGGATGACCTGGCTGGCGAGCTGAATGGCTACGTGCGCCGCCCTGGGCACATGAATTACCGCACCATCACCGCGCCGTTGGCGCCCGTGACGAGCCCGCTGCAAACGCGCCCCATGCGCGCGGCCGAAGTCCACGCCATCCGCGCCCAGTTGTTCCTGATGACACCGGGCGCGTCCCCCATGGAGGAGCGGCTGCCCCACATCGAACGGGAGATGGCCGAGGCCACGCGCGAGGAGCCCGGCAACGTGGACGCCATGCTGCTGCGCATCCGCTCCACGGAGGATCCGTTCCGCAGGCTCGCCCTGGCGCGGGAGCTGGTGGAACACCACCCCGACAGCGGGCACGCCTGGAACGCCATGGCACAGGCGCTGGACGCCGCGGGCAATACGTCCGAGGAGCAGGAGGCCGCGAGGCTCCGCGCGGTGGAGCTGCTGCCCGGCAGCGTGAGTGCGCAGAACGGACTGGCCGGCTACTACGCGCGCACGGCCCAGCCGGAGAAGGGCCTGACGGCGGCGCAGCGGGCCCTGTCGCTGGCGCCGGGGAACGCGTCGGTGCTGGACACGTGGTCCACCCTCCTGTTCCAGCTCGGTCGCTGCCCGGAGGCGCTGGACGCCCAGCAGCTCGCGGTGGACATGCTCCACGAAGGCTCGCCGCAGCGGCTGCGGCGGACCGTGCACGACACGCTGGCCCGCTATCAGGCCGTGTGCGGGCCCGATGCCCCTCCCGCCGCGGCGACCCCGTCCACGGCGGCGCCTGCCATGGAAACGCCGTGAGCCCCTGGCCCCGCTGAAATGACGAAGCGCCGGAAGGGCCCAGGTGGGCTCCTCCGGCGCTTCAGGGTCCAACAGAAGCAGGACGGCGAGGACTACTTCAGCAGCTTCTCCAGCGGCTTCTTGTCGCTGCTCGCCTGGTCCTTGGTCCAGTCCACCACCGGCGTCTGCCACGCCATGCCCGTCTCGGTGGGCTCGGGGGCCAGCTTCTCGAACTCGAAGCCGTCACCGCCGAAGTAGAGGTACTCCACCGTGGCGACCGTGTACTCCTTGTTCGGGTCCAGGGCCTTGCCCTTGGCGTCCTTGAACTTGCCCTTGCCCGCGGCCGTGAAGCCGGAGACGAGCGCGTTCGGGTTGGCCAGCTGCCGGGCCAGGTCCTCGCCCTTCAGCTTCACGACGAGGAGCGAGTTCTCGAAGGGCATCACCGAGTAGATGCTGCCGCGCGTCACCGGACCGGCGGGAAGGTCGCCGCGGATGCCGCCGCTGTTGAGGACGGCCGCGTCCGTGCCCAGCACGTTGCGCACCGCGCCCGCCACCCACTTCGCCATCTGGGGGGACGCGTGGGGGATGCCGGCCTTGGAGAAGCCGATCTGCTGGCCCAGCACCTCGTCCAGCTGCGTCTTCCACTTGCCCACCAGCTGCGCCGTCTCCGCGTCCGGAGCGCCGCCCGAAACCTCGACGACCTTGGTCTCCAGGCCGGTCAGCTTCTCACCCGCGGGCTTCGCCGGGTCGAAGGTGACGTGCGCACGCAGGTACTTGCCGAAGCCACGGTCCAGCGACACGAAGCTGGTCGCGCCGTCCTTCAGCTCGACGGGCTGCGCGCAGCGGCCACCGGCCACCAGCGCCACCTTCCATTCCGGGTGCTTCGCCACCGCGGGCTGCAGGTCGGTGACGCACTCGTCGGCGAGCACCACGACCACGTCCGCGCCGGCCTTGCGGGCCTCCGGAATGGCGGTGGTGAGCGCCTCCTCGTAGCCCGTCACTTCCAGGCCATCCGCGCGGCCGGGCATGGCGGTGCGGACCGTCTTCTCGGACGCCAGGCCCACCACGCCAATCTTGAGGCCGCGGCGCTCGAAAATCTGGAACGCCGGCATGGACAGGTCGCCCGCCAGCGCCGGGTCCTTCACCTTGAGGTTGGCGGCGAGGAACGGGAAGCCGCCCGCGCCGCGGTTCTTGAGGAAGGCCTCCTTGCCGAAGGCCAGCTCATGGTTGCCCAGGGCGGAGGCGGCGTAGCCCATGCGGCCCATGACCTCGGCCGTGGGCGTGCCCAGGAAGAAGGAGGAGATGGCCGGGCCGTTCCAGTGGTCACCCGTGGCGAGCGCCAGCGTGCTGGCGTCCGCGCACGTAGGCTGGCCCTCCTTCACGGGACCGGGACAGTGCTTCTCATCGGCCATCCAGCGGCCGAGCAGCTCCGCCGCGCCGCCCTTGCCCTCGGAGGGCTGGAGCTGACCGAACGCGCCACCCGTCACGAGCAGCGTGACTTCGGAAGGAGCAACGGGAGCCTTGGCTTCCGGCGCGGCGGCCGGAGGAGGAGTGGGATTGCTCTTCTCGCAACCGGCAACGGCACCGAGGGCGAGGACCAGCACGCCGGACAGCGGCTTGCGGAAGGGACGAGGACGTAGGGGGTTCGCGCTCACAGGTGCGCCTTTAGCACAACTCGGCTCGTGCTACGCTGAGACACGTGGCAGACAGCGACACGCGGCACGGTGGTTCCTCACCCGAAGGCAAGGTTAACAAGCACACAGAGCAGGGGTTTGCCGGCCAGGGCGAGGCCCGGGCGCGCGAATTCTGGGGCGAGGTAAGCGCGGGTGCGCGTCACTTCTCACTGACAGACCGGAAACCGCCCGAAGGGCGCCTGCGCCAGTTCTTCTACGGCATGAGCCTGCCGTTCCACATCGGTGGAGCGCTGCTGAGCGACCCGGTCGCGCGCAAACAGTACATTCGTGTCGGGTTTCTTCAATCCATTGCAGCTCTGGCATTGGCCTTGAGTTGCATGACTTCCGGAACTGAAGCAGCGGAAAGCGCGAGCAAGCGGGAGTCCCGAGCCGAAGCACGCGCCAAGGCGGCGCGGGTTCAAAAGGTCGCCGAGGTCCTCGTCGACCAGCACGTCAAGCAGGAGGCGGCGGCTGCCACCCAGCGTGCGAAAGAGGTTGAAGCTCAGACCATCCAACGCCTCCAGGAAATCGACACGCAGGTTGCCCGGCGCAAGCAGGCCGCCGCGCAGCGCGCTGGCGAGGGGACGCCCTCGAGCCCCCTAGCGCAGCCCGGGAGTGCGGCCGTGGTCCCCTCCCCGCCAGGAGCGGGCGACACGGCTGGCGC
>NZ_VHLC01000182.1:0-7675 GCF_006547355.1 Myxococcus sp. AB036A
CCCCCGCCCCCAGGCAGCAGCCCTCCGCCCGCGAAGTGGACGCGTTCTGCATGCAGTACGCGCCCCGGGCACCGGGCCACTCCGCCGTGCGGGATTTGTACCGGTTGCTGTGCAACGTGCCCGAGGGCAGCCTGGAGGACCGGCTCCAGTGGGTGGAGCGCTGGATGCAGTGGCTGCGCGAGCGCATCCCCGCCCACGCGCTGGTGGACGCCTCCGAACCCGAGGCCTCCGCCGCCGACAGCCGGCTGGCCCTGATGGTGCGCGTGCTCGAAGGCGAGCCCGCCATGCGCGCCGCCCTCACGCGGCTGGTGGCCACCGTGTTCGAGGGCAGCCGGGGCCTCAAGCTCTTCGCCCAGGTGGGGCTGCCCGCCGGACAGGGCTTCTTCGCGGAGGCGTCGGACCGGCTCGCCCGTTCGCTGCTGCCCGCCCCTCCGGAGCCCGGCAAGCTGTCGGAGCTGCTGCTGCGCCTGTGCCCGAACCCGGACGACGCGGACTGGCTGGCACGGCTGTCCCCCGCGCGGCTCGCGCAGCTCGCGGCGCTGGTGGGCGAACCCGCGTCGCCAGAGCCCAAGCCCGCCGCCCGCGTGCGCGCGGATTTGATGGACGCGCTGCTGCTGCTGGCGGTGCAGGTGGCGGCCCTGGGCATGGCCGAGGACGTGCGCGACCGCAGCCCGGAGACGTCCTTCCGCGCCTCGCCCTTCCTGCGGATGCGGCTGGTCTGTGACGCGGTCCTGGCGCGCGACGCGGCGGCGGACACGCTGCGGGATTTATCGCAATGCGTCGCCGACTGCCGCCAGGTGGTGGGCAGCGTGTCACGCCACCTGGAGGACTCGGGCGTCAGCGTGGACCTGGTGTACCGGCTGGAGCGCATCCGCCGGGGCCTGGAGCGCATGGAGGCCATTGCCCGCGTGTTGGGGGCCCCTCGGGGCGAAGCGCGCTGGCGCGAGGCCATGACGCTGGTGTCGGACCTGCTGCGGCGCGCGCACGCGGACCGCTCCGTGGTGGAGCTGGTGAAGCGCAACATGCGGATGCTGGCGCGCAAAATCATCGAACGCGCGGGGCACTCCGGCGAGCACTACATCACCAGCACCCGCGAGGGCTTCCACGCGATGGTGCACTCCGCGGCGGGCGGCGGGCTCGTCACGGCGATGGCGGTGGCCGCCAAGATGCTCCTGTCGGGCCTGATGCTGGCGCCCTTCTTCTCCTTCCTGGCCGTGGGCCTCAACTACGCCCTGGCCTTCCTCCTCATCCAAGCGATGGGCTTCACCCTGGCCACCAAGCAGCCGTCCGTGACGGCGGCCACGCTGGCGGGCGCGGTGGGAGAAGGTGCCCGGGGGGAGCGGCTAGCGAGCCTGGTGGAGCTCATTCCGCGAATCACCCGCTCCCAGCTGGCGGCCTTCATGGGCAACCTGGGCGTGGTGGCCCCGGCGGCCATCGTGTTCGCGCTGGGGTACCAGTTCATCACCGGCAACACCTTCCTGAGCCCGGCCAAGGCCCAGGCCACGGTGGCCTCGCTGCACCCGTGGAAGAGCGGCACGCTGATATTCGCCGCCATGACGGGCGTCATGCTGTGGATGAGCAGCGTGGCGGGCGGTTGGCTGGAGAACTTCGTGGTGTACCGGCGGCTGCCCGAGGCGCTGGCCCACCACCGCGTGCTGCGGCGGCTCCTGGGGGAGGCGCGCGCCCGGCGGCTGGCGGACACCTTCCAGCACGCGGCCTCCGGCCTGGGGGCCAACGTGACGCTGGGCTTCCTGCTGGCCCTGGGGCCGTTGGTGGGCGGCTTCTTCGGCCTGACGCTGGACGTGCGCCACGTCACCTTCGTGCTCGGCTCGCTCTCCCTGGCGGGCACGGCGATGGGACCCGGCGCGGTGCTCCAGCCGGAGTTCCTGGCCGCGCTGGCGGGCATGGCCCTCACCGGCCTCATCAACTTCGGGGTGTCCTTCTCGCTGGCGCTGGGGGTGGCCGTCCGCGCCCGCGACGTCCCGGCCCGCGAGGCCCTGCCCTTCCTGCGCGCCGTGCTCTCGCACCTGGTGAAGCACCCGCGCTCGTTCCTTTTGCCTCCCAAGGAACCGGAAAACGACGTGCTGCGGGTCACCGCGCCGCCCGCCCACTGAGGGGGGCCCTGGGGCGCCCCGCCATGACGCGGGCGTCCGTGGCAGGGCAGCGACCTGGCGGCCGGGCTTTGCCTTTCGGGTCAGGGCGTTTGCCAGTAGGGTCGCCGCCGCATGAGCGGCGATAGAAATCCGAACTCCCACTCCCGTTTCGCCCAAGCCTTCGCCGGACTGCTGGTCCGCAGGCCCGGGGCGGTCCTCCTGGTGATGCTGGCCCTGCTGGCCGTGTCGCTGTGGGGGACGTCGAAGCTGCACATCAACTCCAACCAGCTCGACCTCATCTCCCAGGACCTGGAAGAGGTGAAGGACGTCAAGCAGGTCATCGACATGGTGGGCGGCAGCGGCTTCCTCATGGTCGCCCTGCGCTCGGAGGACGAGGCCGCGCTCAAGCGCACCGCCGACGACCTCGCGAAAATCATGCAGGACGACAAGGAGAACGTCCGCAACGTCTCCTACAAGCTGCCCGTCGAGTTCATCCAGCAGAACATGGTCCTCTTCGTGAAGACGGAGGACCTGGTCGAGGGCAAGCGCCGCATCATGGCGTTCCTGCGCGACAAGCTGAAGCGCAGCAACCCGTTCTTCATCGACCTGGGCGGCTCCAAGCCCGTCGAGCTCGACATGCAGGACCTGGTCGACAAGTACTCCTCCATTGGCAAGAAGAGCATCCGCGACGACTACAACATCTCCAACGACAAGAAGATGTTGATGCTGCTCGTCAAGCCGATGTGGGACAACACCGAAATCGGCAAGACGAAGGACTACCTCGAGCGGCTCAAGGGCCAGATTGACGCGTACTCCGCGCAGCCGGGCAAGGTGAAGCTGGTGGAGGACTACCAGCTGATGGGTGATGGAAAGACCATCGCCTACGGCTTCACTGGTTCCTACAAGACGACGGTGGATGACTCCTTCGCGATTGAAGAGTCGCTGGAGCCGGTGACGCTCATCGCCCTGGGCTCCATCTTCCTCATCACCATCATCTTCTTCCGCAAGCTGGCGCCGACCTTCCTGGTCGTCATCGGCACGGTGGTGGGCACGATTTATACGCTCGGGTTCACCTACGCGACGGTGGGCGAGCTGAACATGATTACGTCCATCCTGGGCGGCATCCTGCTCGGCTTCGGCATCGACTACGGCATCCACTTCATCTTCCGCACCCGGCTGGAGCTGGGCATGGGCAAGCCGTACGACGTGGCCATCCGGGACGCGGTGATGAACGCGGGCCGCCCGGCCGCGGTGGCCGCGGTGGTGACGGCGGGCTCCTTCTTCGTGCTGATGGTCAGCGAGTTCCGCGGCTTCAGCCAGTTCGGCTTCCTGGCCGGCGCGGGCACGCTCATCCTGGGCCTGACGCTGTTCTGCTGGAGCGCGGCGATTCTGGCGCTGGCCGGCCGCCTCAACCCGGAGCTGCCCCAGAAGCTCATCGGCGTGATGAAGCCGCCTCCCACCAACTCCGTCACCACGGGCAAGGAGCTGCGCATCCCCAAGCCGAAGATGGTGCTGGGCATCAGCACGGCCATCGTCGCGCTCATCTGCGCCGCCGCGGTGCCCTGGGCCGGCTCGGAGGAGCCGCCCAAGGGCGTGGAGCTGGGCTTCTTCGAGCGCCTCAAGTACGGCGTGAGCTTCAACTACAACACCCGCGCGCTCATCCCCGACGGCATGTCGTCCGTGCTGCTCCAGGACGAAATCAACGAGCGCTTCAACATCTCCAGCGACCCGATGGCCATCTACACCAAGGACCTGGACGAGGCCGAAGGTGTCTACCGGGAGCTGACGCAGAACGCGCACAACTACCCCTCCATCGACCAGGTGGTGAGCATCTTCACCTTCGTGCCCCCGGCGGAGACGGCCGCGGCCAACGCCAAGGTGCTGGAGGAGTGGAAGGCGGAGATGCAGCAGTTGGAGGACGAGGGCTTCTCCGTCGCCGCGCTGCCGCCGGAGATGCAGGCCAACGCGGACTTCTTCAAGAAGGTGCTGGACGCCAAGCCCTTCGACGTCCACGGCGTCCCGGCCAACTACACCGCGCAGTTCCGCAACCTGCCCTCCGCGAAGCCGGAGAACCACGGCTACCTCACGTACATCTACGCGAGCGTGGACCTGATGGACGGCCAGAAGATGCTGAAGTTCTCCGACGAGACGAAGGTCATCAAGGCCACGTACACGCCGGGCAGGTTCGACCAGGACGCGTGGGACCCCAAGGCCCCCACGGTGGAGAAGGAGTTCCGCGCCGCGGGCGCCACGCAGCTCTACGCGCGGCTGGCGCGCATCGTCCTCTGGGACGGCAAGGTCACCGTGGTGCTCACCGCGCTCTGGATTCTGGCCATGCACTTCCTGGACTTCCGCAACGTGAAGCTGGCGCTGGCGTCCGTGATTCCGCTCGGCGTGGGCGTGGCGATGATGCTGGGCATCATGGCGCTGACGGGGCTGCGCCTGAACTTCATGAACATCATCATCCTGCCCATCCTCCTGGGCTTCGGGGTGAGTCACGGCCTCTACCTGCTCCATCGCTTCCTGGAGGGCACCTCACCCCTGGTGGCCCTGCGCAGCGTGGGCGCGGCCGTCGCGTCCTCAACGCTCACGGCGGTGGTGGCCTTCGCGGCGCTGCTGGCCGCGGCCCACAACGGCCTGCGCTCCATGGGTCTGGTAGCGTGCATTGGCCTCATCACCACGCTGGTGGTGTCCTTCACGGTGCTGGCCGCGGTGATGCAGCTCATGTACGACCGGCGTCAGCGCGAGTCGGGCGCGTCCTCCGGTGAGGGCGGCTCGACTGGCGGCGGCAAGGACTCCGAGCCGAAGGCGGCCTGAGCCGTCTGGCCCGGGCGTGCACCTGAAGGAGGCCCCCTTCCCGCGGAAGGGGGCCGGGAGAGGGACATCATGATGAAGCGACTGTTGCCCGTGCTCGGGCTGGGCCTGCTGTCCGGATGCTCCGCGGTGAAGAATCAGCGGCTGCGCAGTGACTACGACACGGTGGACAAGCACCAGGTGAAGCGCCTGGTGGTGGTGACGCAGCCGCTGCCCGACGGCAAGGTCGCCGTGGGCGAGCTGTGGAGCCTCATCGCCCGTCAGTGGGTGAACCAGAACCGCGACTTCCTGGTGAAGGAGAGCGCGGCGCTGCCCGACGTGCCCACGGACGCCACGTTCAAGACGCTGTGCGTGGAGGGCCTGGAGGGCGTGCTCTGGCTGTCCCCGCAGATTCAGCTCCGAGGCAGCGGCGCGGAGGCCGCGGTAAGCGCGAAGCTGGTGCGCTGCCGCGACGGTGAAGAGGTCTGGTCCGCCGACGCCGCCGGGAGCTGGAACTCCAAGGACGAGGACTACGAGCAGCGCGTGGGTCAGTACGTCCAGGAGCTGGGTGAAGAAGTGGCGCCCTACGTGGTGCCGTCCAGCAAGCTGCTGACGGCCACGCTGGCCACCTTGCCCAATCCCGAACTGAGCGAAGCGGACAAGGACGAGAAAATCGAGCTGGGTGAGTAGGCTCCCCGTTCGTGGATGAGCAGATTGTCGCGCTGAGATTGGCCCTGGCCGCCCTGCTGGGGGGCGTGCTGGGCCTGGAGCGTGAGGTGCGCGGCCAGGCGGCCGGGCTGCGCACCCACATCCTCGTCTCCCTGGGCGCGTGCTGCTTCACGCTGGCCAGCGTCTTCATCGAAGTGGCGTTGGGCCCTGACACCCCCGAGGGTACCCGGGGCGACATCAGCCGCATCGCCAGCCAGGTGGTGGTGGGCATCGGCTTCCTCGGCGCGGGCGTCATCCTGCGCCACAACGGACAGGTGAAGGGCCTGACGACGGCGGCCAACCTCTGGCTCACCGCGTCCGTGGGCCTGGCCGCCGGCCTGGGCTTCTACTTCGCCGCCGTCACCACCATGACCATTGCCCTGCTGTGCCTGGCGGGCCTGCGTCCCCTGGAGCGCGCCATCCGGCGCTACCGGAAGCGGCTCAGCACGACTCGCGCCCCGGACGCGGACGAAGACGCCGAGGCCTAGCGGCGCGCGCGCCCCGGACGACCGGCCCACGCAGTTGCTTGCGCCATAAACGCAACCCAGATACAACAACACCCAACACATCAACACCGCCATCCCGGCGTGACTCCGCGGCAGCGCATCGTCGCGGCATGCCCTGTCATGTCCGCGCGGCCGGAGCCCACCATGCCCAAGGGAAACCGCACCATCATCCATCTCGTGTCGTCGGCGGGGACTGGCTACGTCTACACAACGACGAAGAACAAGCGGAAGTCGCAGGAGAAGCTCCAGCTCAGGAAGTACGACCCGCGCGTGCGCAAGCATGTGCTGTTCGTGGAGGGCAAGCCATGACGGCGCCCGCGGCCACGGCCCGGCTGCCGGTGACGGTGCTCTCTGGCTTCCTGGGGGCAGGCAAGACGACGCTGCTCAACCACCTCCTCCAGAACCGGGAGGGCCTGCGGGTGGCGGTCATCGTCAACGACATGAGCGAGGTGAACATCGACGGCCGGCTGGTGAAGACGGGCGGCGGCGCGCTGAGCCGGGTGGACGAGAAGCTGGTGGAGCTGTCCAACGGCTGCATCTGCTGCACGCTGCGCGAGGACCTGCTGCTGGAGGTCTCCCGGCTCGCCCGGGAGGGCCGCTTCGACTACCTGCTCATCGAATCCACCGGCATCTCCGAGCCGCTGCCCGTCGCGGAGACGTTCACCTTCACGGACGAGCAGGGCCAGGGCCTGTCGGACGTCGCGCGGCTGGACACGCTCGTCACGGTGGTGGACGCCCTCAACTTCCTGCGGGACTGGAGCGCCGCGGATGACCTCGCCGCGCGCGGACTGGCCGCGGCGGACGAGGACGAGCGCACCGTGGTGGACCTGCTGGTGGAGCAGGTGGAGTTCGCGGACGTGCTCGTCCTCAACAAGACGGACCTCGTCCCGGCGGAGGAGCTGGCCCGGCTGAAGGACATCCTGCGCAAGCTCAACCCGGACGCGCACCTCGTCACCTCCGAGCGGGGCCGCGTGCCGCCCTCCGCTGTGCTCAACACGGGCCGCTTCGACTTCGAACGCGCGCGGCGCGCCCCGGGCTGGCTCAAGGAGCTGCGGGGCGAACACACGCCGGAGACGGAGACCTACGGCATCCGCAGCTTCGTCTTCCGCAGCCGCGTGCCCTTCCACCCCGCGCGGCTGTGGGACTTCATCCACGAGAGCTGGAAGGGCGTGCTGCGCTCCAAGGGCTTCTTCTGGCTCGCCACGCGGATGGACATCGCGGGCGTCTGGGCCCAGGCGGGCGGCGCCTGCAGCTTCGAGCCCGGCGGCGTGTGGTGGGACGCGATGCCCCGCGCCGAGTGGCCGGAGGATGCCCAGGCGCGCGCCGACATCGAGCGCGAGTGCGTGGGCCCACACGGCGACCGGCGGCAGGAAATCGTCTTCATCACCCAGGACGCGAACCACGAGGAGATGGCCCGGCTGCTGGAGGCCTGTCTGCTCACGCCGGAGGAGCTGGCGCGCGGTCCCCAACACTGGGCGCGTCTGGAGGACCCATTCCCCGAATGGCAGGTGCAGCGGACGGACGCGCCCGATGAGGCCGAGGAGCACGCCTGATGCAGCCCGCCCTCCGCCCCCT
>NZ_VHLC01000183.1:0-7265 GCF_006547355.1 Myxococcus sp. AB036A
GCGGGGGGGCCCTAGGAAAATGTGGCACTCAGGATGCAAAACGTTAGAGTCGCGCCGGCCGGTCGCTCTCGGAGTCACAACAGGTGAAGAAGCTCGTCACGCCCTTCCGTGTGGGCCTGCTGGTCATCGCGGCGGGGGCTTTTTTCGTCACCTTCGTTCTGTTCGCTCGCAAAGGTGGTTTGAGCGACAGCGAATCCACGAGGGTGTGGGCCTATTTCCGGGATGCGTCCGGCCTCGCCGTGCGTGGGCGCGTGCAGATCGCCGGCATCCCGGTGGGCGAAATCGACGACATCTCGCTCGAGGGGACGCGGGCGAAGGTCTGGTTGAAGATCCGCAACGACGTGGACCTGCGCGAGGACGCCGTCGTCACCAAGCGCTCCGAATCGCTGCTGGGTGACTACCTGCTGGACCTGAACCCCGGCACGGAGGGCGCCCCCCGCCTGGAGTCGGGTGGGCAGATCCGCCGCGTCGTCGACACCCAGGGCATGGAGGCCGTCTTCGAGTCGCTGTCGCAGATCACCGCCGACATCCAGGAGGTGACGGGGGCGCTGCGGGAAGTGCTCGGCGGTGAGCGGGGTGCAGGGTCGCTCCAGCGCATCGTGGAGAACCTGGTGCGGCTGTCGGACTCCGTGGATGCCACGGTCCGCCGCAACGCGGACCGCCTGGACACCATCGTCGGCAACGTCGAGGCCATCTCCGCGGACGTGCGCGGCATCACCCAGGGCAACCAGGCGGAAATCACCCGCATCATCGACAACATCGAGTTCATCACCCGCGACGTGCGCCAGGTGCTCGGCAGCGTGAAGAACATCGTGGGCACGGGTGAAGGCGACGTGAAGGAGACCGTCGCCAGCCTCAAGGAGACGCTCAAGAAGCTGGACGGCACGCTGGGCAACCTGGAGGAGATCACCCGCAAGGTGAAGGACGGGGAGGGCGCCGCTGGCGTGCTGCTGGCCGACGAGGCCGTGGGCCGCGAGATCCGCGAGACGGTGCAGGACGTGTCGCGCTTCACGTCCCGCCTGACCGACCTCCAGGCGGAGATTGGCATCCAGAGCACCTACCTGGCCGCGCAGGGAAATTCGAAGAACGTCTTCTCCGTGCGGCTCATCCCCAAGCCGGACAAGTACTACCTGCTGGAGCTGGTGGACGACCCTCGCGGCAGCGTGACGACGGAGGTGTTGCAGACGAACCCGCCGTCCGAGGGCGACCCCGTCGTTCAGACGCGGAAGGTGACCAAGGAGAGCCTCAAGGTCAGCGCCCAGTTCGCCAAGCGCTGGTACTTCACCACCCTGCGCGTGGGCCTCATCGAGTCCACCGGCGGCGTGGGCGCCGACCTGCACTTCTTCAACGACGCGCTCCGGTTCCAGGTGGACGCCTTCAACTTCGCGGACGACGAGCTGCGCTACCCCCGCCTGCGCGCCAGCCTGCGCGCCCAGCCCCTCGATCACCTCTATTTGATCGCTGGCATGGACGACATGCTCAACGCGCAGCAGCGGGACCTGGCGACTCGGCGCCTGGTGGCGGGCCGCGACTTCTTCGTGGGCGGCGGCCTGTTCTTCACGGATGATGATCTGAAGGCCATCCTCACCTTGACAGGCATTCCGACGCCCTGAACCCACCGCTCGGTGCTTGACGGAAAACGGGAAACGACGTACCCGGCATGGGCACGGGGCCCAGGGGAGCGCCGTGCCTGATTTCACGGCATCTCCCCCCAGGAAGCTCGCATGTCCCTGCTCGTCGTCGGCTCCGTTGCCCTGGACTCAGTGGAAACCCCCTTCGGCCAGAAGGAGGACATCCTCGGGGGCTCGGCCACCTACTTCTCTACGTCGGCCTCGTTCTTCAGCCCCGCGCGTGTCGTGGCGGTGGTGGGCGAGGACTTCCCCGAAGGACACCTCAACTTCCTTCGCGGACGGGGAATCGACCTGGAGGGCCTCACCCGGGAGACGGGCCGCACCTTCCGTTGGAAGGGCCGCTACAGCTACGAGCTGAACGAGGCGCAGACGCTGGACACCCAGCTCAACGTCTTCCAGGCCTTCTCCCCGAAGCTGCCGGAGTCGTACCGGGACACGCCCTACGTCTTCCTGGGCAACATCCACCCGGAACTCCAGGCGCAGGTGCTGGACCAGGTGAAGGCGCCGAAGCTGGTGGCCGCCGACACCATGAACTTCTGGATCAAGGGCAGCAGGGCCGCGCTGCTCAAGACGCTCTCGCGCGTCAACCTCCTGTTCGTCAACGACGCGGAGGCTCGTCAGCTGGCTGGCGAGCACAACGTGGTGAAGGCCGCTCGCGCCATCATGGCCATGGGCCCGCAGCGCGTGGTCATCAAGCGCGGTGAGTACGGCGCGCTCCTCTTCGAGGCCGAGCACATCTTCGCGTGCCCCGCCTTCCCCCTGGCCGAGGTCTTCGACCCCACCGGCGCGGGGGACACCTTCGCCGGCGGCTTCATGGGCGCCCTGGCCACCTCCAGCGGCGTGTTGGACCAGGCGCTGCTGCGCCGCGCCATGGTGATGGGCAGCGTCATGGCCTCCTTCACGGTGGAGAAGTTCAGCCTGGAGCGCCTGCGCGAGGTGACGCGGCCGGAGATTCACGCCCGCTTCGCCGAGTTCCGGAAGCTGACCCACTTCGACGACCTGGGCTCCCTGGAGCGATGAGGGCGTGGGGAGGGGTGGGGCGCCTCACCACCCTTGAACTTGACTGCGGAATCAGGCCGTCCCTAGGCTGTGGATTCGGGTGACGGAAGAAGGTTCCGGGTTGAGCGAAAACCGAAAGTCCACGCGGATTCCCACCCAGCTTCGGTGCTGGTGCGAGGGTGACAACGTCACGCTCTACGCGCGAATCTCGAATTTGAGCGAAGGCGGACTGTTCCTCCGCACGAGCACGCCCCTGGCACGAGGGGCGCGTACGGTGGTGAAGCTGTCTCCCGCGGGCCACCAGGACATCCAGGCCCAGGCCACGGTGGTGTGGCTTCGGGAGGCGGAGGAACGAGCGCTTCCGGCGGGCATGGGGTTGCGTTTCGAGTCCCTGGACAGCGATACCCTGGGACGGCTTCGCCAGATGATTTCGCAGCAGCAGCAGAACCAGGTGAAGGCCGGCTGGGCGGGTTGAGCCCACGCCACCGGACCGAGGCCCCGCATGCGTATCGCCGTCATCTCCGACATCCACTCCAACATCGAGGCGCTCACCGAGGTGCTCCGCGTCGCCGAGCACCAGAAGGTGGACCGGTTCGTCTCGCTGGGGGACATCGTCGGTTACGGGGCGTCGCCCAATCCGTGTTGTGAGCTGGTTCGCTCGGTGGCGGAGGTGACGCTCCTGGGCAACCACGACGCGGCGGTGGCGGGGCGGATGGACTACTCGTACTACTACGACGCCGCCCGGCACGCGCTGGACTGGTCCGCCAACGTCCTCACGGACGAGAACATGGCCTGGCTGCGCAGCCTTCCGTACACGTACCGGATTGGCGATGTGGGCTTCTGCCATGGTTCGCCCATCGACCCGAAGGCATACGAGTACATCTTCGCGCTGGAGCAGGCCCGGGAGCTGACGCCCTACGTGGCGGAGCTGCCGGAGGTGACGTTCATCGGCCACAGCCACCTGTGCCGCGCCTTCGCCATTGGCAATGGCGAGGTGAACGACGTGGTGGCCCAGAAGTTCGGCATCCGCCGGGGCTACAAGTACATCATCTCCGTGGGCAGCGTGGGCCAGCCGCGCGACTATGACAACCGGGCGTGCTTCGTCATCTGCGACACGGACGCGCGCACGGTGGAATACGTCCGCGTGGAGTACGACATCGAGACGTCGGCGCAGAAGATCTTCGATGCGGACCTGGCGCTGAACTTCGGCAAGCGCCTGTTCCTGGGCGTTTGAGGCGCGCTTCCGGGGCACAAAAGGCGGACAGGCGCGGGGAAATGACATAAACCCGTGTCCGTGCGCACCCTGGTCCTCCGAGCGTCCCTCAGGCCCCTCGTGGGCGTCGTCTCCGCAGTGTTGCTCACGCTGGCGCCCACCGCCTGCCGCCGCGAGCCTCCCGCCCCTTCCGCCGAGTACGAAGAGGCCGCCCGCCGCTTCCGCGAGTTGTATGCGCAGAAGCTGGATGAGGCCTTCCTGGATCCGCAGGTGGGGGAAATCGAGGCGCAGCTCCAGCGCGTCCCCGCGGACAGCCTGGACGCCGAGGGCGCCCGCGAGCTGCTCCAGCGCATCAAGGACGGACGGCAGCGGATGGCGGCGGCCGTCAACGAGCGGGACGAGGCCGTGGCCAGCGCGCGGGAACTGCCGCCGGGCTCCTACGCGGCGCCGTCCACCGAGGAGCAGGCGCCTCCCGCGGCTCCGGTGGAGGCGCCGGATGCCGGGCCTCCCGATGCCGGTGCTGGCGGTGGCCCCCAGGCTGGCACGGCCGCGTCCGAGCTGGTGGCGGGCTTCCGGGGGTGCTTCCAGCGGGGCACCCCCATCGATGTGCAGGGACGGGGCATGCGGGAGACCTGGCAGCTCGCCGACCGCACCGCCTGTCGCCTGGAATACCCCCAGCATCAGGATTCATTCCTCCTGATTGAAGAGGGGAAGGTCCTCACGCTGTTACCCAAGAGTGCCGTGCAGACTGTCCCCGTCACTCCCGACGGCGGTCCGGCACCCGCGACCGACGCCGGTCGCTAGAACCGATTCGCCGATATGAACGACCAGACTTTCATGAAGTTGATGCAGGTGTTGCCCAAGTCCGCGCTCTCCACCGTGGTGGGGATGGCCACGCGACTGCCCGTGCCCGCGCCGGTGCATCAGGCCGCCATGCGCGCCTTCGCCAAGGCCTACAACGTGGACATGGAGGAGGCCGAGCACTCCTTCGAGCACTACCCGACCTTCGCCCAGTTCTTCACCCGGGGGCTGAAGCCCGGCCTGCGTCCGGTGGACGCGGGGGAGAAGGTGGTGGTGTCCCCCGTGGATGGCCGCGTGTCCCAGGTGGGCTATTCGGATTACGGGCGCTGCCTGCAGGCCAAGGGCATCGAGTACACGGTGGACGAGCTGCTGGGGGATTCCGAGGCCGCCAAGCCCTTCCACGGCGGTGCCTGGACGACCATCTACCTGTCGCCGCGCGACTACCACCGCATCCACGCGCCGCTGGGCGGCACCATCACCGGGTACGCGTACATCCCCGGTGAGTTCTGGCCGGTGAACCCCGCGTCGGTGAAGAACAAGCAGTCCCTGTTCTGCGTCAACGAGCGGCTGGTGACGTACCTGGATACCGTGGCGGGCAGGTGCGCGGTGGTGAAGGTGGGCGCCACCTGCGTGTCGCGCATCAAGGCGGCCTACGACGAGGTGACGACGCACACCGGGCAGCCCGGCAAGGTGCACCGCTACGGCGCGGCCATGCCGGTGGAGAAGGGTGGGGAGCTGGGCCGCTTCGAGATGGGCTCCACCGTCATCCTCCTGTTCGAGCCCAAGCGCGTCACCTGGGACGACAGCCTCCAGGAGGAAGCGGTGGTTCGGCTGGGCAAGCGAATCGGAGTCATCACGTGAGTCAGAAGGTCGCGGGCGTCAAGGGCATGAACGATCTCCTCCCTGGGGAGATTGAAATCTGGCAGCACGTGGAGGCGCAGGCCCGCGAGCTGTTCGGCCGCTTCGGCTACGGTGAGATCCGCACGCCGATGGTGGAGGACACCGCGCTGTTCGTGCGCAGCGTGGGCGAGGAGACCGACATCGTCGGGAAGGAGATGTACACCTTCAACGACAAGAATGATCGCAGCCTCTCCCTGCGCCCGGAAGGCACCGCGCCCGCGGCGCGCGCGTACATCGAGCACTCCATCGCCAATCAGGAGCCGCTCACGCGCTGGTTCTACACGGGGCCCATGTTCCGCTACGAGCGGATGAAGACGGGCCGCTACCGCCAGTTCTATCAAATCGGCGCGGAGGCCTACGGCGCGAAGGAAGGCGCCCAGGACGTCGAGATGATGGACATGGTGGTGCAGTTCCTGGAGCGGCTGGGGCTCAAGGACATCACCCTGAACATCAACTCGCTAGGGGACGAGGCCTGCCGACCCACGTACCACGCGAAGCTGGTGGAGTACCTCCAGGCCCACCGCGAGGCGCTGTGCGCGGACTGCCAGAAGCGCATGGAGAAGAACCCCCTGCGCGTCCTGGACTGCAAGAACGAGAAGTGCCAGGCCATCGCCGCGGCCGGACCCAACGTGCTGGAGTCCCTGTGCGAGCCCTGCCGCGCGCACTTCGACGACGTGCAGCGGAAGCTGACGGCGCTGGGCATCCGGCACGTCGTGAATTCGCGCATGGTGCGGGGGTTGGACTACTACACGCGCACCGTCTTCGAGTTCATCGCCTCCCATCCTGCGTTGGGCACCGCCAGCACCGTGGGCGCCGGTGGCCGCTATGACAAGCTGGTGAAGAGCCTGGGCGGGCCCGACGCGCCCGCGGTGGGCTTCGCCTGCGGCCTGGACCGGCTGGTGCTGCTGCTGAAGGAGAGCGGCCAGCAGTTCACCGTGCGGCCGGACGTCTTCGTCGCGGTGGCGGACGCGGGCTCGCACGATGCCGCCCTGGTGCTGGCCAGCCGCCTGCGCCGGGAGGGACTGCGCGTGGAGTTCGATACCCGCGGAGGCAGCCTCAAGAGCCAGATGAAGCGCGCGGACAAGAGCAGCGCGGAATTCACCCTGGTGCTGGGTGAGGCCGAGCGCACCAGCGGCCAGGCGAAGCTGAAGCCCATGGCCGGAGGCGAGCCCATCCCCGTCGCGCTCGACGAGGTCGCCAAGGTGGTGCGGGAGCGCAAGGCCGTTCCGGCATAGTGCTCCGTGGGGTCGAGAGCAGCATTCTGGGCGAAGCTTGCCAAGTCTGAGAAACTGAGGTAGGCGCGTAACCCCTGATAAACGTTGGGCTATTGGTCCGGTGGGAACTCGCGGGCGCAGGTCGGGTCGGTTAGACTGACCTGCGATGCCACGCGACACTTCCACCCCCGTTGTGCCTCCGGCCCTGAGCTGGGTCCCCGTCCACGGGGACAGCATGTGGCCATCGCTGCGCTCGGGCGACCATGCCGGCGTGGAGCCGCTGGAGGGGGCTCCGCGACCTGGTGACGTCCTGCTGGCGCGCTTCGACCATGCCCTGGTGCTGCACCGGCTGCGGCGGTGGGAGGCCGGGGCGGTGGCGCTGCGAGGCGACAACTCACCCCAGGACGATGCACCGCTGGATCCGTCACGGGTGCTGGGGCGGGTGCGGCGCGTCCGCCGGGACGGCGTCGTCCTGGAGGCGGGGTGGGATCGGGGGCCCCGGTGGCT
>NZ_VHLC01000184.1:0-7152 GCF_006547355.1 Myxococcus sp. AB036A
GAGGGGGCGGAGGCGGGAGCTCGGGGCCTGGAGTCTGCGGTGTGTCGAGGTTCACGCTGTCCTGTCCGCTCAGTGACGAGGCAACCCCTGGTGGGGCCGCCTATTTCCCGATTTTCTAGCAGCCAGCCCCTTCTTGCGAAGCATAACGACCCAGGAGCCCCTTCGAAGGGCTCCAGGTGTCTGGCGCTGGAAGGAGACACAAGGGCGAGGGTCCGGGAGGTGACGCGGTCCACCGGGCTCGCCCTTCCTACGAAGCCCACCACACGCTTCCCCGGCAGCGGCAAGGGAGCGGGCGGGCCACCGGCTCATCGGACGACTTGCTTGCGGGCGCCCGCCTCGTCGTACTCGACCTCAGGCATGGGGACGCCGCCCAGCTCCCGGGCCAGCGCGGTGAGCACTTCCTGCGTCGCGAGGATGTTGGACCGCGAAAGGCGCGCCAGCACGCGCTGCACCGACGACTCCACCGTGCCCTCGGAGGGGATGTCGAGCGCGCGCCCCTCGTCCGTCAGGGAGAACAGCGCCTTGCGCCCGTCGAGCGGATCGGACTTGCGCTCCAGCAGGCCCCGCTTCTCCAGGCGCTTGAGCACGCCCGTCAGGGTGCTGGGATGGACGTGGAGGATCTGCGCGAGCATGCCCGCGGTGATGTCGGGGAATCGCCCCACCAGGCGGATGACCAGGCGCTGCGGACCCGTGAGTCCCAGCGAGGACTCCATGCGCTTCGACGTGGACTGGAGCCCGTGGTCCACGGCCCAGAGCAGTCGCATGAATTCGAGCACTTCGCCAAGGGGCGGCCCTTTGTAGGTCCGCTCGCCTTCGTGGGGTACCAGCGGCCCATCTGCCGGTCCCTTCGGGGATTCTTCTGCTGTCACCTGCTGCCTCCGTGTCTCAAGCCAATGGTTTGAGTCGCAGCAGGTCTATCGCGTCGCCGTCCGACCCGCTGCTGAAAAACCGTTGGCTGTTGACCGCTCGCAAGCCAGACGTCAAGCCGGAGGCTTTTCGAAGGCCCAGCGGGCCCGGTGGGGAGGGCCGCCGTGGGCCATCTCCCCATCAGGCCGGATGCCGGGCGGGCGGGCGCTCAGAGCTCCTCGAGCGTGAGCCGGAGGATGGCGCCCGTGTCGTCCCGGTCCAGGACGGGGTGTTACGGCGCGGGGGCCACGGTGGGCTTGGGCGCCGGCTTCTGCGAAGGGGCGGGCGCCGGAGCCGGAGCGGCGGCGGGCTCCGCGGGCTTGGCGGGCATCTGCAGGGCCTTGCCATGCTCCTGGACGATGCGCCGGTACCAGGCCTCCTGGAACTTGGGATGGTTCACCTTGCCCATCTCATCGCGCACGTTGCCGTCGATGTACTTCACGAGCAGCGTCTCACCGAGCTTGCGCCAGCGGGTGTGGACCTTCTCACCCTGCTGGAGCGAGTAGTCGGTGAGGTACTGGCGCGCCTCCTCGGGGCTGCGCTTGAACTGCTCCTGGGCGCGCTTCTCGATGTCGGCCTGGTCCGCGAGGAACTGGCCTTCCAGTGCGCCCTGCTCCTTCTGCAGGTCATTCACCATGTCGCTCCAGCGCCCGTAGGCCTGGTTCGACACCCAGTTGAACACCCAGAAGGAGGAGTCCCAGGAGAACTCTCCGCGGCTGGCCACGCCCTGCGCGAAGTTGCGCGGCACCTGCCGGATGCCGGCGTACATGGGCGTGTAGACGGTGGTGAAGGTGTCGTCCACGCCGAACCAGAGCACGCCGCCAATGGGCGCCGGCAGCCAGTCCCGCATCTGCGCGACGAAGGAGAAGCCCGTCTGCTGCGTGGAGATGGCGCGCTCGTGGAGGTACTGCTTGCCGTCCACCTCCCACGTCATCGGCCGCCAGCGGTACGGCGCCGCGTAGGGGCCGGCGCCCACGTCCTTCGTCATGTCCAGCGGCGTGCCCGTGAAGTGGTCCCGCATCAGCGCCATGGTGTCCTGCACGGACAGCTTCTTGTCCGGCTTCACCCACAGCGGCAGCCGCTTCTGGGGCGCCGCGCCGTTCGCGTACTCCGCGCCCAGCTTCATCGACGGCGCCGCGCGCCGGAAGATGCTCCACACGCGCGCCTCGGAGAACCGCTGCCCGCCGAAGTCGATGGGGTTGTACGTCTCCGCGAAGTTGAAGTCCTTGTCCGCGCCCTTGAACCAGCCCTTCGCCCGGGCGAAGGAGATGACGTCCGGCGAGTAGAACGTCGTCTGCTTCTCGTTCTGCGGGAACGTGCCGATGCGCGCCTGGTTGGCGTGCGCGGAGAGGTACCCGTCGGGCAGCTTGCGGGCCACCCACACCGCGCCTTTCTCGCCCTTGCCCTTGCCAATCATCTCCAGCAGCCAGGCCTCCTTCGGGTCGGCGATGGAGAACGACTCACCGGTGGAGGCATAGCCGTGCTCGGCGACCAGGGTGGTCATCACCTGGATGGCCTCGCGCGCCGTCTTCGCGCGCTCCAGCGCGATGTACATGAGCGAGCCGTAGTCGATGATGCCCGCGGGCCCCTCCAGCTCCTCGCGGCCGCCGAACGTGGACTCGCCGATGGAGAGCTGGTGCTCGTTCATGTTGCCCACCACCGAATACGTCGCGGCGGGCTGGGGGATGCGGCCCAGGAACTTGCCGGTGTCCCATTCGATGATGTCGCGCATGGCGCCAGGCGCGTGGCGGCGCGCGGGCGTGAAGTACAGCTCGCCGTACAGCTCGTGCGCGTCCGCGGCGTAGGTGATGAAGGTGGCTCCATCCGCCGTGGCTCCCTTGGAGACCAGCATGCTGGTGCAGGCGAGCACGGGCGGAGCAACCAGCGCGGCGGTGACGGGCAGCGCGGTGAGCAGGTTCGTCAGGCGTCGGTTCATGGCGGCGGATGGTACCAATCCACTCCAGGATGGCTACCGCTCCCAAGAGGCGCTTCCCTGTTTGCCCCTCATGGGCCCGTCCACGACAGGGCCGCCGCGCCAGGCCACGAGAGAAATCCCGGGCGGCGGCCCCCCATTGTCGGAGCTTTCAGTCTCAGTCGTTCGTCGCGCTCACCTCCTTTCTCTCAGGAGGGGCGGGCACCTGTTCGACTCGCAGCGTCGTGGGCCCGCTCAGCGCCAGGTGCGCCTTGAGCTTGAGGAACTTCTTCTTGCCGAAGCCCTTCACGCGCACCAGCTCCTCCACGCGTTTGAAAGGCCGCTTCTGGCGGTGCGCGATGATGCGCTGCGCCGCCTTCTCACCGACGCCCGGCAGCAAATCCAGCTCCGCCGCGCTGGCCTCGTTGAGGTTGACCGTCCCCGTGTGCTGCGTGCGCAGCTTCGCCGCCTCCGCCACCCCGGGCCCGCACCAGAGCAGGCCCACCACCACCGCGCACAGCGCCCTCACGAGTGGCCACCCACCGGCGCTGCGTCCAGCCCCAGCTCTCCCGCGTAGCGGCCGCCGCTCATTCCCGCCGTGTCGCGCTTCTCCGCCGCCTCGCGGACGTGCAGCTTCCCGTCCAGCGGCAGCACGTCCAGCAACACGTTGAGCGAGCCGTCCTTGTTCACGAAGGCGCTCCCCGCCCGCACCCAGATGCTCCCGCCCTTGCCCTCGCGAATGGAGAAGACCGCCAGTCGCTTACCCGCCGTCAGCATCATCCACCTCCACACTCCGCATCGCGCCACCACGGCGCGGCTGCCTCGTCGGCTTGACCGCCTGAGGTCGGGGAGCGCTTGAGCAGCCGGCGTGCCAGCGGTGTTCTCCTCGGCGTGCTCTCCGCACACCGTGCGCGGATGTGAGAACCGTCCAGCGGCGAGGACGGACAGCGACGCGCCAGTGGCTTCTCAGCGGACGAGAGCGCGGCGCCAGGCACGGGAGGGCGCGAGCGCGCACTCATGCATGGTTCGCGTCCAGGGGCATGTCCGCCGGAGCCGGCCGCGGCGCGGCGGGGCCGCTGCGTGGAAGCAAGACCGTGAAGGTGGCGCCGCGTCCCGCCTCGCTCTGGACCCGGACCGCCCCTCCCAGCCGTTCGACGAGCTGACTGACGATGTGGAGGCCCAAGCCCAGCCCTCCGTAGTGGCGCGATGACACCGCCCGCTCGAAGGCCCGGAAGATCAACGCCTGTTGTTCCGCCGGGATGCCGATTCCCTGGTCCCTCACTTCCAGGAGGGCGGTCCTGGCGTCTCCGCCGACCTGGATTTCGATGGGCTTGCCCTCGCCGTACTTGATCGCATTCGAGAGCAGGTTGGTGACAATCTGGTCGAGCCGCGACCGGTCCCAGATTCCTGGCATCGGCGTGTCGGCATGAACCTGGAGCGTGGCGCCGGAGAGGGCCAGCTCGGGTGCGAAGCGTGCCGCGATGTCTCGGACCAGCGCGGCGAGGTCCACTTCCTCCAGCTCGAGCTCGAGCCGTCCGGCATGGATGCGCGAGACATCGAGCAGCGTGTTGACGAGCTTCGCCATCCGCATCGCCTGGCGTTCGATGCCTTCGACCGATTGGGTCACGGTCTCCACCGACGCGGTGCAGAGCGCTCCCGACCGGGCGCGGCGCAGCAGGCCCTGCACGGACAACTGGAGGGAGGTGACCGGGGTCTTCAGCTCGTGAGAGGCAACGGAGAGGAACTCATCACGAAGGCCAATGGCCTGCTGGGCTTCCCGATAGAGCCGGGCGTTGTCCACGGCCATGGCCGCGCGGCGGGCCAGCTCCTGCGCGACGGTGAGCTCGGCCAGGCCATAGCGGCTCTGGTCGTCCATCCGGGCGAGGGTGAGCGCGCCGAGCGTCCGGCCACGCGCGAGCAGCGGCACCGACAGCCAGGACTGGAACTCGAGGCCGTCGTACTCGAGGGCAGTGGGGCCGCAATCCTCCAGGCAGAACTCCGGCTCGCCGCGGCGGAGCACCCGCCCAGGGCCATGCGTGGCATTGAGGTCCGGTGGCGGGTGGGCGTCCTTCGCGGGCCATTGGGCCCGCAGTGTCTGCGATTGGGCCACCGCGATTCGCTGGGGGGAATGGTCGTTGTCCAGCAGGTCGACCGCGCACCAGTCCGCGAAGCGCTGGACGGTCAGCGCCGCCACGTTTCGCAGCGCGTCCTCAGGGGCGAGCGAGCCCGCGAGCAGTCCCGAAGCTTCCGCCAGGAACGCGGACCTTCCTTCCTGCTCCTCGGCGCGGGTCCGCGCTTGCTGCTCACGCAGGAAGGTCTGGTCTCGCTCCCGCTCGGCCCGGCGTTGCTCGGTGATGTCGATGCCCGTGCCGATGATGTACTCGACCGCTCCCGACGGGCTGCGGAGGATGTTGCTGGACCATGCGATGAGGCGGCGCTCTCCCGCTCGCGTGAGCCAGCAGCTCTCGTACTCCTCGTGCCCCTGGCCCGCGGAGAGCTGGGCGAAGTCCCGCTCGACCCGCGCCGCTTCTTCCGGGGCCTGGAGCTGCTTCCAGAACCGCGCGCCGCGAAGCTCCTCGAAGGAGTAGCCGGTCATCTCCTGGCATGCGCGGTTGAAGCGGACGATTCGACCCTCCACATCCAGGACGATGAACAGCGCGCGGGCTGTATCCAGGACCGCCGAGCTGAAGTCCCGCTCGTGCTGGAGGTCCCGCTCCGTGCGCCGTCGAGCGGTGACGTCCCGGAAGTAGGCGGCCCGCCCATAGTAGACGCCGTCAGCACTCACCACCGGAGCGTCGTACTGCTCGAATATCCGCCCATCCTTGAGCCGAAGCTCGTCGTGTCCCGACGCGTCGCGGTGCTCGATGAAGAAGGCTGCGCGCGCCGTGAACCGGGCAGGCTCCTCCACGAGCTCCGCCGCCGCACGGACCCACGCCCCGTAGGATGCGGACAGGAGCGCCTCCTCCAGCCCCCACATCTGCACGAGGCGGCGGTTGTGCGTGAGCGTCCTTCCTTCCTGGGTGAAGATGAGGATGCCCTCGTCGGAGGCTTCGCTCAGGGACTCCAGCAGCGTCTTCTGCTGGTGGAGCGCGCGCTCGCTCTCCAGGATGCGGGTGAAGAGCTGCCGGTGCATGAGCGCGGTACGGAGCACGCCGCCGAGGCGCTCCATCATGCCCCGGTAATGTCGCGGGAGCTGCGGCTCGCGGTCGAAGTACAGCAGCAGCGCGCTGGCGCTGTGCGCCGCGTCCGCCCCGATGATTGGAATGGACCAGCGCACGAGCTCCGGCAGTTCCAGCTCCGGAAAGGGCAGGTTCACCTCGGCGGGCCCTTGCTTCCCCCCGGGCTCGGAGCGGGCGGGAATCGGAAGCTGGCGGGACGCAGCGGAGAGTCCACTCGCGCCCTGGAGGATGACCTGCCCCCGCGCGTTCACCTGGACCCAGAGCGCGACCATGCACCCCAGCCGCTCCGCGACACGGTCCATGAAGGCGTCCGCGGGCTTGCTCGGGTCGAAGAGGTCGAGCGCCGCGACGGTGAGCTCCTGGAGCACGCTCAGCAGCGCGAGTCGCTCCTCGGTGAGCTTCCGGTCCTCGTCCTCGCGGGGGTCCGCCATGTCCGACCTCGTCCCATCACCCTGGAAGGGCGAGCACCACCACCGTCTTGTTGTGGAACTGCGGAACGCCACCTCCCATGGCCCCCACCTCGCCCAGCGTCAGACAGCCCACGAGCGGCGTGGCCTCCCCGAGCGCTCCCTGGACGCGTGAGAGCTCGTCTTGGATTTCCTCGCCCAGGATGGGGTAGCGGGAGTAGCAATCGAACACGACCGCGCCGCCCAACGCGCCAGGGGTTCCTTTCCGAGCCAGGGTGGCCGCCCCCTCGGCCGCGTCCATCAGGTCCGCGCGCGCTCCCTCCATCACTCGGACCAACGAGCCATCCGGTATCTCGGCGACGCAGCGGACCGAGCCGTCGGGTTCGATGGAGATTGGGTCGCGAATCACGAACTCCCCATTGGCCTGGGGAATCCCCAGCGGGTGGGTCATCGCGAAGCGGGCGAAGCCCTGCACGTCCAGCGCGTCTCCGCGGCTCGCGGCCGTGCGCCGGTAGACCTCGAATGCGCTCTCGTAATCGAGCTCGATGGCGGTCGCGCCGTGGGCCTTCGTGACCTGGGTCGGTGGGCCGTATGGATACCAGCCGTGCTGAATCCCGACGCCTATCGGCGCCTGGGCATCAAAGGCAATCACCACCGCCTTGTCCCGGTATGCCTGCCCATCCGCGAACTGGGCTGTCATGGCGCTCCGGAGGTCGCCTCCCGCTCCGCCCCCCGCCCAGACGACACC
>NZ_VHLC01000185.1:0-7117 GCF_006547355.1 Myxococcus sp. AB036A
GGGGCGGCGGGGGCCACCGAGGCACCGGTGTCTTCCAGGTCCAGGCTTTCGCGCAGGTCCGCGAGCGGATCCACCTCTTCCGGAGGTGACGGCATGGGCGGGCGCAGGTTACCCCCCGAACGGGCTCACGACCAGAGACGCGTGGGCATGTGCGCGTCCGAAGTCCATCCATCCGGTCGGACGGCAGCCGTACAGTCTCCTCGACGCCGAGGCTCCCAGGCGTTAGCCAGTGAGGGAAAACATCACACCTCGCCTTGCCCTCCCAGTGGGCCGGTGACAGCTTCGGAAGTTTCTATGGCCATCCGCTACGCGCTACCCAACGGGCTTACCGTCGTCTTCGAGGAGCAGCACGCCGCCAAGGTCGCGGCCTTCCAGGTCTGGGTCAAGGCCGGGAGCGCCGATGAGCGGCCGGACCAGGCAGGGCTGGCCCACCTGCACGAGCACATGCTCTTCAAGGGCACCGAGCGCCGCGGCCCCGGTGAGGTCGCTCGGGACGTGGAGTCCCATGGCGGCGAAATCAACGCCTGGACCTCCTACGACCAGACCGTCTACCACATCGTCATCGCCAGCCAGTTCGCCCGGATGGGCCTGGACATCCTGGGCGATGCGGTGCGCCGGTCGGCCTTCGACGCGGGCGAGCTGTCGCGCGAAATCGAGGTGGTGTGCGAGGAAATCAAGCGGAGCCAGGACACGCCGTCCCGCCGCGCCTCGCGTGACCTCTTCTCCACCGCCTACCAGGTACACCCCTACCGGCTGCCCGTCATCGGCACCGAGGAGAGCGTGCGCAGCTTCACGCGGGAGAAGGTGCTGGAGTTCTACCACCGCCACTACACGCCCAAGAACCTGGTGCTGTCGGTGGCGGGAGACTTGCGCGAGGCGGACCTGCGCGAGTGGGTGGACGACATCTTCGGCGGCGACTGGGGCCGGCCGTATGAGGGCCGGGTAGCGCGCGCCCCGGAGCCCGTGGCCGCGGGCCGGCGCATCCTGCTGCGCCCGGACGAGGTGAAGGAGGCCTACCTCCACCTGGCCTTCGGGATTCCCCAGGCGGACCACGAGGACGTGCCCGCGCTGGACGTGCTGGCGATGATTGCCGGCCAGGGAGACGCGTCCCGGCTGGTGCGCGAGGTGAAGCGCCGCCACAACCTGGTCAACGACATCCACACCTTCGCGTATACGCCCACGGACCCGGGCCTCTTCTCCGCGTCGCTGACGCTCCAGCCCGCCAACGCCGTCCGGGCGCTGGAGGAGACGGCGCGGGGGCTGGCCACGCTGCGCGCCACGCCGGTGACAGCGGAGGAGCTGGCCACGGCCAAGGCGCTGGTGGAAGCGGAGGCCGTGTACCAGCGCGAGACGGTGCAGGGCGTGGCCCGGAAGATGGGCTTCTACCAGTCCGGCATGGGCAGCCTGGAGGCGGAGGCCCGCTACTACGAGGCCGTGCGCAACCTCACGCCCGAGCACCTGCGCGCCGCCGCCGAGCGCTACCTGCGCTTCGACCGCGCCGTCGTCACCGGCCTGCTGCCGGAGGGCACACCGCTGACGGAGGCGCAGGTCCACGAGGTGCTGGATGCCGTGGACCGCGCGCCCGCCGCGGCGCCGCCCGAGCGCAAGCCGCGCAAGGTGGCCGTGAGTGACTCGCCGGTGCGCATCCTGAAGGGCACGAGCGCTGGCCCCAGCGACATCATCACGGAGAAGCTGCCGTCGGGCGCGACGATTGTCGTGCGCGTGGAGCCCGCGGTGCCGCTGTTCGCCATCCGCGCCGCCTTCGCGGGCGGACTGCGCTACGAGACGCCGGAGGACAACGGCATCACCACGCTGCTCACCCGCAGCATCACGCGGGGGACGCCGACGCACGACGCGGAGGAGGTCTCCGACCTCATCGACGCGTACGCGGGCAGCCTGGGTGGCCAGGGTGGGCGCAACTCGGTGGGCCTGCGCGGTGAGTTCCTGTCGCGCCACTTCGAGCCGGCCTTCCGCCTCTTCGCGGACTGCCTGCTGAATCCCTCGTTCCCGGAGGCCGAGGTCGCCCGCGAGCGCACGCTGCTGCTCCAGGACATCCTCACGCGCGAGGACAAGCCGTCCAGCGTGGCCTTCGACCTGTTCAGCAAGACCATCTACCGCACGCACCCCTACCGGATGCCCACCACGGGTGAGCAGGCGTCCGTGGAGAAGCTGACGCCGGAGCTGCTGCGCGCATGGCACGCGGCGCACATGGACCCGTCACAGCTGACGCTCAGCGTGGTGGGCGACGTGAAGGTGGACGAGGTGATGGCCCTGGCGCGCGAGTACTTCGGCGCGTCGCGCGGCAAGGCGGCCCCGCCGCCGAAGGTGTCGCTGGAGGCGCCCCTGGAGGGGCCTCGCGAGGCGAAGAAGGTGCTGGCGCGGGCCCAGGCGCACCTGGTGCTCGGCTTCCCGGGCATGCGCGTGGGCGACCCGCAGCAGCACGCGCTGGAGGTGCTCTCCACGGTGCTGTCCGGCCAGGGCGGGCGGCTCTTCGTGGAGCTGCGGGACAAGCGCTCCATGGCGTACAGCGTCAGCTCGTTCGCCATCGAAGGCGTGGATCCGGGCTATTTCGCCACGTACATGGGCACCAGCCCGGAGAAGGTGGACGCGGCGCTGGCCGGCATCCGCGCGGAGCTGGAGCGCGTGCGCGACGAGCCCATCCCCGCCGAGGAGCTGGCGCGCGCCAAGCAGCACCTCATTGGCACGCACGAGATTGGCCTGCAGCGCAACGGCTCGCGCGCGGCGCTGCTGGCGCTGGACACCTGCTACGGCCTGGGCCTGGAGAACTTCCTCCACTACGCGGACCACGTCGCCAAGGTGACGGCGGACGACGTGCGCGAGGTGGCGCGCAAAATCATCAACTTCGACCGCAGCGCGCTGGCGGTCGTCGGTCCGTAGCGACGCGGTGTCCCTCGGGAGGACACGCCGCCCCTAGAGGGCGGTGCTCCCGAGGGCGCCTTCGATGGCTTCGAGCAGGGGCTGTGCCGGAGCGCCCGGAAGCGTCGTGCAGCCTCGCGCCAGCTCCCGCTTCATTCGCAGCCGGTCCGGCTGTGAGCGCGCCTCTCCGGCCAGCGCCTGCGGGTCCACCGGCGTGGCCAGCAGCGTCGCGCAGGTGCGGAAGGTCTCGAGCCGGTCCAGGTCCTCTTCTTCCAGCGTGACGGGCGTACCATCCAGCGCCAGTCCGACGAAGGACAACTGCCGAATCTCATCCGCCGTCAGCACCAGCGCCCCGTTGAGGGTGAGCCGAGGCGGAGGCTGCGGGCCCGGTCCTCCCGCCAGCTCCACCACGCCGTCCACGGGCTTGGGCTGGCAGGGCACCTCGCGCAAGGACAGCAGCTCATCCGTCTTTCGCGTCTCCCGCGTCTCGCCGCTGCGGGAGAGCTGAACGATGCCAGCCACCACCGCGGGCACACCAGCGATGAGCAGCCCCAAGCCCCACCCCGTGGCGACGTCGCGGCTGGAGGCGCCGTAACGGCCCTTTTCATCGATGGCGGAGCGGTTCGGCGTGTCCGAGAACAGCGTGCGCCCCACCAGCAGCGTCCCGCCCAGCACCGTAAGAATGCCTCCGGTGCTCACCGCCGCCGCCGCGCCCGTGTTGCTGTGCGTGGAGATGATGTCCTCCGCGTACTCCCCATGCTGCTCGGTGCGGCAGATGTCCGACGAGGAGAACGCCAGCGTGAGCTGGGGCCACTGCACCTGCGTCGTGGCGAAGGGGATGCGCTCGTTCAGCGCCTTCTCCTGGGAGTAGGTCCGCAAGAGCGGCCCGCGCTCCGTCCTCCGCTCCACGTCCAGCGGCGCGCACCCCACTGCCATCACCAACACCGCCGCCCCCAGACGCTTCATGGTTGGTCCTCCCGGAAGAAGCCCGCGACGTCCGGACACTCGGTGAGAAACCGCGTCGCGTCCGCACAGGTCGGGGGATGGTCCGTGGACGTGCCCCAACTGAGCAGGGGCTCGCGGCACTCCAGGACGCGCTCCCGCGTGAGGGATGCGAAGGCAAAGGCGTCGTCCTCGCAGCCCGTCCGCCGGAGGAGGGTGGCCTCGCAGCTCAGCCCCAGGTCAAGCTGCACCGCCACGCCGGGACAGGATGCCGCCGACCGGCAAAGCCGGACGACGACATCCCGACAGACCGCGGCATCCGGCGCGTCCGGACCCGAGCAGGCAGTCAGGCAGATCAGGGGCCACCAGCGAATGAGGCGTCTCACGGCGCTTCCACGCTAGCCACGCTGGGATTAAAGGGCCCGCATGTCCCAGACCTATCTGTCACTCACAGTGGAGTTGCCCGAGGAAGCGTCCGAGGCCGTACAGGACCTCATCCACGAGTCGGGCGCGCTGGGCCTCGAAGTGCGGGACCGCGAAGCGCCCCTCATGCCGGGCGTGCGCGGACCGAACCCTGGCGAGGCCATCATCATCGGCTACTTCGACGAGCGCGACACGGCCGAGTCCGCCCGTGACGAGGTGGCGTCGTCCTTCCCCGAGGCGAAGCTCACCTTGGATGAGCAGCCCCAGCAGGACTGGAGCAACGAGTGGAAGTCGCTCATCAAGTCCGTGCATGTGGGCAGGTTGTGGGTCGGTCCTCCGTGGGACAAGGCGAACGCGCCCGCGGGCACCGTGCAGCTCGTGATTGAGCCGAAGATGGCCTTTGGCACCGGCGACCACCCGACGACGTCCCTGTGCCTGGCCGCGGTGGACGCGTACATGGCCGAGCACCCGGGCGCCACCGTCCTGGACGTGGGCACCGGCACGGGCGTGCTGGCCATCGCCGCGAAGAAGCTGGGCGCGGGCCGCACCGTGGCCACCGACAACGACCCCATCTCCGTGGAGCTAGCGCAGGAGAACCAGGCGGAGAACGGCACGCCGGACATCGAGGTCTCCGGCAAGGAGCTGACCCAGGTGGAGGGCACCTTCGACCTGGTGCTCGCCAACATCCTGGCCAACACGCTCATCGAGCTGGCCCCGCTGATTGTGGCGAAGACGAAGGACCGGCTCGTGCTGGCGGGTGTGCTCTCCCACCAGCGCGCGGACGTGGAAGCCGCCTACCGCAACCTGGGCCTCACCGTGCTGACCGGCGCCACCCAGGGCGAATGGGTGCGCATCGACCTGCAGCGCTGAAGTGCATGGCGCCGTCCCCGTGAGGCATGTGCGGGGACGGCGGCCCTGGGGTACCAGGCATCGCTCGCAGGCGCCTGCCTTGACACCGCCGCCACCTCCCGCCCGGCATCGCGAGCGGCGGAGGACATGCCCCTACGGCCGTTCGACCCGGACGGGGCGCAGCGCACCATCCAGCACCACCACCGCCGTGCCCAAGCCGCCGCTCTGCATCCGGGAGTAACGAACGTCGCGGATGGTGACGCGCCACCCGTCAGGGCGTTCATCCACCTGGTACGTGGGCAGGCGCAGCCAGTTGGCCAGCCCTCGAATCTGCGGCGCCGACAACGCGGCCTGGATGACAGGCCCGGGCTGGGCTTCACGCGGCACGCTGGCGTCACTGATGCGGAAGCGGCCCGCGTCGTCCGCCAGGAAGTCGGCTCGGACGAAGTGGTAGCGGTCCGGCCCCAAGGCGATGATGTCCCGCACGAAGGGGTTGGCCGGCAGCGGTCCCGCGATGGCGCGCTCCACCGGAAGGTTCTGCGAGCGAAGCCATTCCAGCGCACCGGGTGCGGCCACCTGCGAGCCCACGAAGATGGCGCTCAGGTAGACCAACAAGCCCACGCCGCAGACCCGGGCCACACGCTGCGCGGAGAGGACGTGGGTCCCACGCAGCCGCAACCAGAGGATGGCGGCCACGCCCACGGCCCACATCACCTTCGCGGGCCATGGGACGAACGCGGGAACCATGATGAGCGCGGTGGAGGCAACACCGAGCACCACCCACCCCGCTGCGGACCTGCGCGTGCGCGCATCCGCCATGATGACGGCGGCGCCCGCGAGCAGCCACACCCACGGGTCGATGATGAAGAGCGCGTCTCCGTAGAACCACGTCCCGTCAAAGGGCATCAGCAGCCGGACGCCATACGTGTTGAGCCAGTCCAGTGCGGGGTGGCTCAGCACCGACAACGTGGACAGCATCAGCAACGGTCCGAAGCGAGCCGGCGGCAGGTCCGGCTGCCTGCGCCTGCGCACGTACCGGTCCCACAGCAGCATCAATCCCGTGAGCACGAAGGGCCACAGGGCCAGGGCGAGCACGCCGTGCGTCCAGCCCCGGCGCCAGTAGAGCGACGCATCCGAGCCCGCCAGGGTGACGAAGCCATCGACATCCGGCAGGTTGGCGCCGATGACGAGCGTCGCGGTGGCGAGCGGCGTGGTGCGCTTCAGCCCCGCCTCCGCCATCCACGCACCGACGAGCGAGTGAGCCAGATTGTCCATGCCTCCACTCTAGGCCTGCCCGCACCGTCCAGCGCCTCTCCAGGGTGGTGGGCCCCGCGCCCGAGACACGGTAGCGTCGCGCCCGCGTGGAGATGCCGCCCCCTTCCCGGCCACCAACCGACGTCCGCTCCCAGCTCGTGGGACCGATGCTCGCCTACCTGCGCGCGACGGGGCGCGACCCGTCCCCGCTGGTGGAGCGCTTCGGGCTGCCCGCCAACGCGAGCGCGCTGCCCGAAGTCACCCTCCCGCTGGCCACCCTGCACGCCTTCCTCGACGCGGCCGAGGCCCTGTCCGGAGACGCCTTCCTCGGCCTGCACGTGGCGCAGCGAGTCCCGCGCGGAAACTACGGACTGGTGGAGTACATCGCCCGGGCCTCCCCCACCGTCCGTGACACCTTCCGCGCGCTGGCCCGGTACATGGCGCTGCTGGAGCCCGCCTGGCGCGCCTCCTTCCAGGACGCACCGGACGGCAGCGGCACCTTCGTCTACGGCATCCCCGGCGAGCCTCTGGCCTACGGCCGCCACGCCAGCGAGTTCGGACTGGCCCTCTTCGTCCATGTCGGGCGCCAGCTCACCGAACACCCGTGGAATCCGCGCCACGTCTCCTTCGCCCACCCCGCCCCCGCGGACCTCCGCCCGCTCGAGCAGCACTTTGGCGTCACCCCGGCGTTCGACGCGGGCCGCAACGCCCTGACGCTGGACGCGGCCACGCTCGCGCTGCGCGTGGTGGACGCGGACCCCGTCCTCCTGTC
>NZ_VHLC01000186.1:0-6524 GCF_006547355.1 Myxococcus sp. AB036A
GGCCTCGGGACGAGGGGCCGCGGCCTGGGGCGCGGCGCTGGTCTCCACGGCGAGGGGCTCTTGCGCGACGGAGCGCGCCAACCGCTCCACCATGTCCGTGGTGAGTGACTCCTCTTCCATGGCCGCAGCGGGCGGCGGCGCCGGTGGGGCCGCCTGGGCTTCCGGATCCAACGCCGCCGCGAGCTTCGCGAAGCGCAGGGCCAGGGGCTGGCGGTAGATGGTGGAGACCCACTCGCGGACGCGCACCTCGGTGGCCACCCAGAGCTCGAGCGGCTTGCCCAGGAGGAAGCCGACCTCGTCGAGCTCCTTCTTGGGCACCGGGTAGCCGCTGGCGACGTGCAGCGTGTTTCCGTCCAGGGACAGGGGGACGACGCACAGGCGCTCGGCGATTTTGGGCGGGATGAAGGAGGCGACTTCGGGATTGGGCTCGAAGTCCATCAGGTTCACCGGCATGAAGCCGGAGACCTCTCCGAGCATCGCGAGCACTTCCGCCTCGCTGGCGATGCCCTGCTCCAACAGCACGGAGTCCACCTGCCCGCCCAGGGTCTGGTGCTGACGCAGCACCTCCCCCGCCCTCTCCTGCGTGAGAAGCATGCGTGAGACGAGGAACTGGGCGAGACGGGCGGGCATGTAGGACGCGGCATCTTACGGCCGCGGCCGCAAGGCACAATGAGCCGGTGGGTCAGCTCGGTTGAACGACGAAGGTGGACGTCAGCTTGTCATGAAGCGTCTGCCCGCGCCGGTCGAAAAGCGCCATCCAGAAGCCACCAAGGAAGAAGACGAAGGACACGCCGGAAAGCAGGGCGCGCACGATGGCTCGTCCCGGTGCCGGGGCAATCCCATGTGTGTCCACCAGTCGCAGGCCCAGGAGCAGCCGTCCGAGCGTCCGGCCATTCCAGAGGAAGGCCGCCACCGCGCAGTATACGAGCGCGAGCACCAGAACGAGGAAAAACCCGGGCAGGAGGATGGTGTGGAAGGCGCGCAGCCAGGCCACGAAGGCATCCAGCCCCGTCAGCCCCGCTTCCGGCGTCTTCAGCCCCGTCACAGACGAGGCCAGGGTGAGGTAGAGCGCCGCCACGCCGGCGATGGCCGCCGTGTCGATGGTGAAGGAGAGCAGCCGCCGCCACAGGGAGGCTGGGCGGGCGTGCACTTCCGTGACGCCCGAGGCGGACTTGACCTGGGCCTTGGACGGGGGCGCCTTGATGGCCTCGGAGCGCGCCACCCCTACGGACACGCCGGGGAGGAGCGGCTCCATGTTCGGCAGGGCCGAAGGGGCTGCGGCCGGGGACTCCATCACCGGGAGACCCGTGGAGGCGGCTTCGACGTGCTCCATGCGAGGCAGTCCGGAAGTGGACGCGGCGGGAGGCGCCGCCTGCTCCATGCGGGGCAGGCCCGCGGGAGGCGCCGCCTGCTCCATGCGGGGCAGGCCAACGGGCGCAATCGCAGGGGCCGCCAGCTGTGCCGGGGCCTGCGGGTGCGGCGCGGGCGCCACCGGCGGCGTTCCATAGGCCGGCGTCATGGGGGAACCCGTCGCGGGCTGGGGCTGAGCGGCGCGAGGCGCGGCGGCACCGGGCTGAGGCGGGCGCGGCGCGGCACCCGGCTGCGCGGCGTGAGGCGTTGTGGCTCCCGCGTGCGGAGGTGCAGCGCCAGGCTGCGCGGACCGAGGCGCGGCCTGCTGAGGCGCGGTGGCACCCGGCTGCGCGGCGTGGGGCAGTGCGGCACCGGGCTGAGCGGCGCGGGGCGCGGCCTGCTGGGGCGCGGCGACGGGCTGAGCGGGACGAGGCGCGGCGGCACCGGGCTGCGCGGCGCGAGGCGCGGCGACACTCGGCTGCGCGGCTCCGGCCTGCTGAGGCGCGGCGGCACCGGGCTGCGCGGCGCGGGGTGCGGCCTGCTGAGGAGCGGCGGCCCAAGGCGCAGCGGCACCTGGCTGAGCGGCACCGGCCTGCTGGGGCGCGGCACCCGGCTGCGCGGCGCGGAGGGCGGCGGCACCCGGCTGTTGCAGTGGCCGGGGCGTGGCGGCTGGCTGCGCCGCGCGAGGCATGGCGGGGCCCGGCAGCGGCGTGGACAGGGGGGCGACGGAAGGCGGAGGCGGCGGCGCATGCTGCGCCAGGTCGGCGAACGCGGGCGTGCCCGGGAGCGTCGAGAGCTCTTCCTCGCGTTGCTCCGTGCGGCGGTCGATGCGGATATCGCGATCGAGGAGGCTGGGCACTCCGGGTGAGCGGACAGTGACGGTGTCGCAGGCCGCGCACTCACCCACGGGTGGAAGCATGGCACCGCACTTCAAGCACTTGGACAACGGACTCCTCCCGGCTGGACGACTGCTACATGAAAAGACAGCCATGAGCCGGGGGCAAGAAAAGTGCGAGCCCCCGAGGTCCCTTGCTCGAAGGACCGTCAGGGGCTCATCACCGTGTCATGCGCGTATCCCTCGGGGGGACGTCGCGTGGAGAGTCCTTCACTCTCAGGCATGTACCCGTCGCCGCCCGGCTGCGCCCACCAGCAGGAGCACGACGATTGCGCCAATCACCGACATGATGATGCCTGAGGGCCTCAGGTCGAAGAGCCGACCATCACGCTGGAACAGCGAACCGACAAGGCCGCCCACGAGCGAACCGACCATGCCGAGCAAGGTCGTTGCGATGAGCCCCATGCTCTGCTTCCCGGGGAGGATGGCGCGGGCGATGAGACCCGCGATGAGGCCGATGACGATGAATGCGATGATCCCCATGAGTGTCTCTCCTGTGTTGAGGGTCCCCCTGAGGTCCCCTACGGCAGAAACGTAGGAATCATCTTCGGACAGTGTGAACCGCCCACTCCGTGCGCTCGGCTGCCCCCCTGCTACCCGAGTTCGTCGTCCAGGTGCATCATCACCGCCAGCGCCGCGAGCGCCGCCGTCTCGGTACGGAGGATGCGCTTGCCCAGGGTGACTGGCCGCGCGCCCAGGGCCATCAAGGCATCCACTTCTTCACGCGCAAGCCCCCCTTCGGGGCCAATCACCAGTGCCACGGCGGTGCCCGCGCCCGCGGCCCGGAACGCTTCGCCCAAGGGCACGGCCGACTCTTCCTCGTCGAGCACGAGCAGCACGGTGCCCGCGGTCAGCGAGCGAGCCGCATCCAGCAGTGGGGCAGGCGTGGCCACGCGTGGCACGTCGTTCCTGCGGCACTGCCGAGCGGCCTCCTCGACAATCTTCGTCCACCGGGAGGTGCGCTCCTCCGCGCGCTTGGGCTCGAGCTTCACGACACTTCGCGCCGTGGCCACGGGGTGGAAGGCGGTGGCGCCCAGCTCGGTGCCTTTCTGGAGCACCAGCTCCAGCTTGTCGCCCTTGGGCAGGCCTTGGAGGATGCTGACCTCGCGGCGCGGGGGGGCCACGCGCGCGGTGCCCAACGTCACGCGCACGACATCTGGCGTGACGTGGGCCACGCGGGCCTCGAAGGCCCGGCCCTTCCCGTCGAAGACCTCCAGCGCGTCGCCTTCCTCCAGCCGCAGGACATGCAGGAGGTAGTGACGACGCTCGCCGGTCAGCTCCACTTCGGCGGGAGCGGGCTCGGGCAACGGGGCGAAGAGGCGGACCAAGGCGATTTCTCCAGAGCGCGGGGGGCTGGACTCTGACCCTGGGGGCCACCGACTTCAAGGTGTCAGGTTGGCAGACAGTTGCTCCGTCCGCGTCCTGGCGTGCTCAAAAGATGCGCTGACTGCGGAAGCCCAGGGTCCTCGCTGTTCGTGGGGGAGTTGAGGCACGATAGAGGGCAGTGCTCGTCACCATGCGTCGCAGCGACAAAGCCACATCACACTCCAACGAAGATGTGGTGCTGGCAACCAGCTCGCTTCAGGGCGAGCGCCGCGTGGCCATCGTCCGCGTCCTGGTGGTGTTGCTGATGGCGGTCAGTCAGGTCGTCATCGCCTGGGGCGGAGGGGAGACGTACTCGGCACCGGTGGACGGCGTGCGCCTGCAGGTGATGGCCGCGTACGTGCTCTTCTCCGTCGTCGCCATCGCCGTGCTGCTGCTCCAGAAGCCGCACCCGAAGCGGGCCCGGTGGCTGCCCGTGCCCACGACGCTGGCGGACACCAGCTTCTTCTCCTTCATGGCGTGGCACACCTGGCGCATCTCCGGCGTCTTCGATGCCGGCATGTTGTGCGCCAGCCTGGGCATGGTGCTGGCGTTCTCCGTGGTGCGTTACTCGTGGTGGCACGTGCTGTTATCCACGGTGCTGTCCAGCGGCGCCTACGCGCTGCTCGCGTGGATGACGGGGCACGGCTCGGTGGCGCGCATCAGCTTCGTCCTCATCTGCTACGGCGCCTTGGGCGCGCTCATCGCGCTGACGAACTCGGAAGTGGGTGGCATGTTCCTCAATTTGCGGCGTCGCGACGGCCTGTCCCGCTTCTTGCCCCGGCAGGTGGTGGAGCGGGTGATGCAACTGGGGGATGACTCCCTCCAGCCGGTGCAGCGCGACGTCACCATCCTCTTCAGCGACATCCGCGACTTCACCACGCTGAGCGAGACGCTGGACCCGGGACAGGTGCTGGAGTTGCTGGACGACTACTTCGGGCACATGGCCCACATCGTCATGGCGCGCCACGGCATCGTGAACAAGTTCCTGGGCGACGGGATGCTCGCGTGCTGGGGCGTTCCAGATGCGCGCGAGAACCACGCGGAGCTGGCCATGCGGGCGGCGCTCGACATGCGCGCCAAGCTGGAGGACATCAACGCTCAGCGCGTGCAGCGAGGCCTGCCGCCGCTGCGCATCGGCATCGGGCTGCACACCGGCATGGTGGCGGCGGGCATGCTCGGCGGCGCCGAGCAGCACGAGTACACCGTCATCGGTGACGCGGTGAACCTGGCGTCTCGCGTGGAGGGCCTCACCAAGTCCCACGGCGTGGACATCCTGGTGAGCGAGCGGACGTGGCAGATGAGCGGCGGGCATTTCACGGGCGAGCGCCTGGGCGAAGCGCACGTGAAGGGCCGGCGGGAGTCCGTGGTCGTCTACTCCCTGCACGGCCCGCGGACCCATGAGGACGTCCCGCCCGTGCTCAAGGCCGCGGCGGGCACGTAGCGCCTCGCCGCGGCTTGGGGGCTCAGGCGGGCTGTGACACGCCAGGGGCCGTCATCACCTCGGACCGCAGTGTCTGCTTCATGCCCAGCGAGAACAGGGCCACGGTGAGCAGGTACACGGGCTCAATGAAGAAGAGCAGGGGCCCGCCCAGGGACAGGCCATGCGTCTTCTTCTCGAAAGCGACGTGCGCGCCGACGACGAGCGCGAAGCGCACGGCCATGACGCCCACCGCCACCGCGGCGGCGGTGCCCACCGGAAACCTCGCGACGACGGCCTCCGCGGCGAGCAGCGTGGGCGCCAGTGGCAGCGCCATCAGCAGCCCCGCCGTCCACTCCAGGGAGACGGCGTAGAGGACCACCGCGAGCAGCAGCACGTGCGCCGCCGTGAGCGCCGCGTCACCCACGGGCAGCCGGACGAAGCTGAGCGGGACGAGCAACGCGAAGATGAACATGTAGGCCCCCACGAAGTGCACGGCGCGGCTGACGCCGTTCTCATGCAGGGGCAACCAGACGCGCAGCTTGTCGGCGAAGCTCGTCATGGCGTGGGACTAAGCGCGGACCGGCGTGGTGGCGGCCTGCTGCTGCGGCTTGAGGACGTAGTCCCCCAGGAGCACCGCGACGAAGAAGAGCGGACCCACCAGCGCGTGCACCAGGTTGGTGAGGAATGAAGGCGACTTCTTCTCCCACACGCTGTGTCCGGCCAACTGCACCAGCCACGCGAACGCGGCCATGACCACCACGCTCCACGTGGGCATCATCCGGCCCACCGGGAAGCACGCGGCCATGAAGAGCACCACGATGAAGCCCAGCTTCACGTCGGCGCGCAGGTACCAGACGGCCGCCAGGGCCAACACCACCATGCCCAGCGTCAGCGAGCCGCCGGGAATCGCGGGCACCGCCATCAAGTGCACCCAGTCCAGCATCGCGACGATGTGGAGCACGATGAGCGGGATGGCAATCTTGTGCGTCAGCCGGTTCGTCGGGTGCTGATGCGAGGAGTAGTACTCGTCGAAGAGGGCGACGACATGGGGCTTGAGCATGCGTCCTCCGGAAGCGAAGGGGTGTGGATGCTCCGCAGCGTAGGGGAAGTGGCGCGGGGTTTCCTGGCCGCGGACGCCAATCTCCTGGCCGAGCACGCCACCCGGCCTCAGCCCGCTTCGGGCCGTTCGCGCCAGACGCGGGGCGTCATGCCCGTCCACCGCTTGAAGGCGCGGTCGAAGGTGCTCAGCTCCGAGTACCCCAGGAGGAAGGCCACCTCGCTGACCCCCAGGTGCGCGTCCCTCAGGTAGTCGAAGGCCAGCTCACGGCGCACTGCGTCGACCTCGTCCTGGAAGGACGTGGCGTGCTCGGCGAGCCGGCGCTGGAGGGTGCGGGGGCTGACGTGGAGCTGCCGGGCCACGTCGCCCATCTGCGGCGCTCCGTCCCGCAGGGAGGCGCGGAGGGCATCGCGGACCTGTTGCAGGAAGGGGGGCGT
>NZ_VHLC01000187.1:0-6359 GCF_006547355.1 Myxococcus sp. AB036A
GTCCCCCACTCCCCTGACCGGAGCGGCCTCCGCCGAGCCCCCCCTCTCCGCGACTCCATCTGGCGTCTCCGCGCCCCGGCATGCGTTCGCGCTGGCCGGGCTCACGGGGGTCGCCCTGGTGGCGTTCCTCGGCGTCGAGGGACCGGTGGCCACGCGCACGGTGCTCATCGGCGGTGCCTGTCTGGTGCTCTGGCTGACGGAGGTGGTGCCCTCGTTCGTGCCCACGCTGTTGCTGCTGGGCGCCACGCCCGTCCTCCTGGGGCCGCTGGACCGTGCCTATCAACTGCCGTCGGTGCTCGCGTGGTGCGCGGACCCGGTGCTCATCCTGTTCCTGGGTGGCTTCACGCTGGAAGTGGCCGCCATGCGGCACGGACTGGACGCCTCGGTGGCGCGGCACGTGATGCGGCTGTCGGGTGGACGGCCGCGGCGGCTGGTGTTGCTGGTGATGGCGGGCGTCGCCTTCCTCTCCATGTGGATGTCCAACGTGGCCGCGGCGGCGATGATGCTGGCCGCGTTGCGTCCCCTGCTCCAGGCCATGCCCGCGGGTGCGCCGCTGCGGCCCGCCCTGCTGCTGGGCGTGGCCCTGGGCGCCAACGTCGGCGGCATCGCCACGCCCGTGGGCAGCGGCCCCAACGCGCTCGCCGTATCCGCCGCGTCCGCGTATGCGCAAGTCACCTTCGCGAAGTGGATGTCCTTCGCCCTGCCGCTCACGCTGCTCCTGCTACTGGCGGGCTTCGGCCTGGTGCTGCTGCGCTTCCGCGTGGGCGGCAGGCTGACGCTGCCCACCGAAGCGCCCGTGTCCCTGGCGCGCTCGGGACGCCGCGTGCTCTGGGTGAGCGCGGCGTGCGTGGTGGCCTGGCTGGCGGAGCCGCTCCACGGTGTGCCCGCGCCCGTGGTGGCGCTGGCGGCCACCGCGCTGCTCTTCGGCAGCGGCCTGCTGAAGCGCGAGGACCTGGGCCGGTTGGACTGGGCCACGCTGCTGCTCATCGCCGGCGGCATCGCCCTGGGCCGGCTGCTGGAGCACTCCGGGCTCATCGCTCGCGCACTTGCCGGCGCGGACCTTGCGGGCTGGCCGGTGCCGGTGCAGCTGGGGGTATTGGTGGCCGTCGCGGCGGTGCTGTCCGCGCTGATGAGCAACACGGGGACGGCGGCGCTCCTCATCCCCCTGGCCACACAGCTGCATCCCGCCGCTTCGACGCCGGTCCTCGTGGCCCTGGGATGCTCGCTGGGCATGCCCTTCGTCATCAGCACCCCGCCCAATGCGATGACGGTGGGCGAGGGGCTGGCCTCCTCCGAGCTGATGAAGTTGGGGGTTCCCCTGATGTTGGGCGGTTGTCTGCTGGTGAGCGTCTCGGGCCCTGCCGTGCTGCGCCTCTTTGGGTTGCCATGAGTTTCTCTCCCCGCCTGCGCGGCACCACGGTACGAACGTGGCGTCCCGGAAGAAGCAGTCGCGCGGCATGCGCGTTGAAGGGGCACTGCCTGCTCAGGCTTCGGCGGAGGTGAGCTCGTGACGAACGTGACCATCACTGAGTATGAAACGCGCCTCTATTGGCAGGGAGAGCGCGGCGCCGTGCTGACGAGCGACCGTGCGCCGCCCGTGCCCATTGGCCAGCCGCTGACCGGGCAGGACACCGTGGCCGTGGGCCCCTGGTCCCCGGAGGCCCTGCTCGTGGGCGCGGTGGAGGGACGCACCCTGCTGGCGTTCCTGGAGCAGGCGCGGGAAGCGGACGTGCGCGTGCTCTTCTACCAAAGCTCCGCGGTGGCCCGCGTGGTGTGTTGCGCGGACCAGCCGCCGCACCTCACGGATCTCATCGTGCGCCCACACGTGGCCGTGGCCACCGAGGCCGACGCGGAGGCCGTCCGCCTCATCTTCACCGAGCTCCCCGCGCACTGCTTCCCCAGCTCCGTCATCAACATCACTCCGCGCATCGAACCGGTGGTCGAGACGTGGCACGCTCGTAGCAGTGGTCGAAGCGTACCCGCCGCAACCGCCCCCGCATCCTGACCTGACAGCAAAGGCTCCCCTTCCCCCATGTCCCCACAGCGCATCCTGGTCGTCGACGATGAGGACAATGCCCGCCGGGCGATTGCCACCATCCTGAATGAGGAAGGCTACGAAGTGGCCGAGGCCGCCAACGGCGCCGAGGCCCTGGCTCGCATCGGCGAGTTCTCCCCCGCGGTGGTGCTCACCGACGTGCGCATGCCGCAGATGGACGGCCTCACGCTGCTGAAGACGGCCCGCGAGCAGGGCAGCGACGCCACCTTCGTGATGATGACGGCGTTCGCCAGCGTGGAGACGGCCGTGGAGGCCATGAAGTCCGGCGCGGACAACTTCCTGCTCAAGCCGTTGGACGCGGACCAGGTGCTCGTCACCCTGGGCAAGGTGCTGGAGAAGCGCAGCCTGCGCCAGGAGGCCGAGGCGCTGCGGGACCAGGTGCGCTCGCGCGTCCGCCGCTTCCACGACATCATCGGCGAATCGCCCCAGCTCCAGGGCATCTACGACGTCATCCGGAGGGCGGCCGGCACGCGCGCCACGGTGCTCATCCTGGGCGAATCGGGCACGGGCAAGGAGTTGATTGCCCAGGCCCTGCACCAGGAGTCGCCACGCAAGGACAAGCCCTTCATCCGTGTGCACTGCGCGGCCCTGTCCGAGAACCTGCTGGAGAGCGAGCTGTTCGGCCACGAGAAGGGCTCATTCACGGGAGCGCTGGCCCGGAAGGAAGGCCGCTTCGAGCTGGCGGACGGTGGCACGCTGTTCCTGGACGAGATTGGCGAAATCTCTCCCGCCGTTCAGGTGAAGCTGCTGCGCGTCCTCCAGCAGCGTGAGTTCGAGCGCGTGGGTGGCACCCAGACGCTGAAGGTGGACGTGCGCATCGTCGCGGCCACGCACCGGGACCTGGTGGCCGAGGTGAAGGCGGGCCGGTTCCGCGAGGACCTCTACTACCGGCTCAACGTGGTGAGCGTGACGCTGCCGCCGCTGAGGGACCGCAAGAGCGACGTCCCCGCGCTGGTGAACCACTTCCTGGAGAAGTACAGCGATTCATACGGCAAGCAGGTGCGAGGTCTGGCGCCCGGGACGCTCCAGGCGCTGCTGTCCCATGACTGGCCGGGCAACATCCGCGAGTTGGAGAACGCCATCGAGCGCGCGGTGGTGCTGGCGCAGGGACAGGAGCTGACCACGGATGACCTGCCGCCCGTGCTGCGCGGCCCCCGGCCGCATGGGACCTCCACGGGCGCGCTCATCCCCGGCGCCACGCTGGCAGCCATCGAGCGCGAGGCCATCCTGCGCACGCTGGAGATGGTGCAGGGCTCCACGTCCCGGGCCGCCGAGGTGCTGGGCATCAGCGTGCGGAAGATTCAGTACCGGCTCAAGGAGTACAGCACGCCGGATGGCGCGCCGCTCAAGGTCGTATCCGATGAGGCGGAGGACCTGGCCGCGGAGTCGTAGCGGTTTGATGGGTGGGCTGGGGCACTGCTAGCGTGCCCTGGATGGGATGGCGTTCGAGGCGAGTCTCGGTTCACCGGGGCAACGTGCTGCTGCGGGTCCTGGTATGGGGCGTGAGCGGAATCCTGCTGCTCCCCATGTTGGCCCTCGCGGCCTTCCACGCCTGGTCTCAGCGCCAATATGGCCCCGCCATCGGGCAGTTCCGGGCCGACGTCACGGCGCATGTGGAGTTCTTCTGCGAACAACAGGCGCTGGTGGGCGCGGAGCCGTGGTTTCACGAACCGCGGGGCTCGGGCGATGCGGGCCCGCTGCTCAACGAATGGCTCCGCGTGGCTTCCGGCCCGCCCGGTCTGGAAGAGTCACCCCTTCGGCTCCCGGCACACCTTCTGTTGCTCCAGAAGGCCGAGAGCATGGAGGACTGGATGACGACGGACCTGGACCTCGACAGCCTGGACTTCGGCTGGATGCGCCAGATGCATGCGTTCGACCACTGGAATGCCATTCCCCGTACGTCCATCGCACCGGGCAAGCCTTTCGACCTGATGTCCGCGTCCTTTCCGGAGTTCTCGCTCCTGGTGCTCTGGTCGAAGTTGCGGCTCCGGCATGCGATTGAACAGGGGACGCCGCTAGAGGCCGTGCGCGACGTGAGGCAGCTCGCGTGGCTGGCCTACCGCACGGACACGCTGGTGGGCGGCATGGTCGCCCTCTCATTGCTCACCGCCGAACACAGGCTCCACGCCACCTTGGAGAATCCCCCGCCTGACTGGCGGCCCATGAGCCTCGAACAACAGAGGCGCTTCAAGGCCGTGCTGTGGTCCGCCTCTGCCTTTTCGAGCATCGCTTCTCCCGTGGAGGTCGGCGAGAAGGCACGCGCGTGTGAGCCGGCGATTGGCCGCTGTATTGGCCTGGTGGAAGCCGCCCTTCGAGGCCGTTACCTGGAACCCTATGCGAAAGGCACGCACCAGCAGGCGTACCTGGAACTCAAGACAGCCAGCGCGGCGGGCCACTGCCCCACGCAACTGCTGGCGTCCATCTGGGAGCAAGGGCTCACGGTGACGGATGACGATACAATGCGGGGTGCAGGGGACGAGCGTCCCCTGGCGGCGCGGCTGATTCCCACGAGCGCCCTCAGGGGCCCCTTCGCACTCCAAATCCTGGCATCCTCGCTGACCACCCTCGACCCACTCCGCGAGCTCAAAGCCCTGTCCCCCGCCCCCTAGCAAGGGCAATGCATTCCAGGAACGGCCATCTACGACGGGCGTCGTTGACTCTTACGACGGCCGTCGTAATACTCCGCGAGATGACCACCCACGCCCTCCCGCAGCCGACGCGGGCCGAGCTGGCCATCCTCCGCGTGCTCTGGAAGCAGGGCCCCAGCACCGTCCGACAGGTGCACGAGCTGCTTCGGGGCACCCAGGACAAGGACACCGGCTACACCACGGTCCTCAAGCTCCTGCAGAACATGACGGAGAAAGGCATCGTCCAGCGTGACGAGAGCGAGCGGACCCATGTCTATGAAGCCGCCATCAGCGAGACGCGCACCCAGCGCGACCTCCTGCGCGACTTGATGGACCGGGCCTTCGGGGGGTCCGCCACGTCGGTCGTGGCCCAGGCGTTGTCCATGAAGCGCGCGTCCGCCGAGGAGCTGGCGGAGATTCGCAGGCTGCTCGACGCACACGAAAAGCGGGGGAAGTGATGGACGCGCGTTATCTCCACGCCCTGGAGCAGGCGCTGCTCGGGTTCCTGTGGCAGGGCGCGGTGGTGGCCCTGGCGGTCGCGGGTATCCTGTCCCTGACGCCGCAGCGCGCCGCGCGGGCGCGTTACGCCACCGCGTGTCTGGGGATGGTGGCCATGGCCGTGCTGCCCGTGGTGACGTTCCTGACCGCGCTGGCGGAGGCCTCGCGCGCCGCGACGTTCGGCGCCTTCGAGTCCCTGAGCCAGTCCCGCATGCTGGCCGTGGTCACGACGGAGACCGCGTCCCTGGCGGATCCGCACTGGACGGAGGTGCTCCGGCCCTGGCTGCTGCCGGCGTGGTGCTGCGGCGTGCTCCTCCTGTCGGCCCGGACCGTGGCTGCCTGGCTCATCACCCACCGGATGGCCCGGCAAGAGACGCAAGCCCCCTCGGCCCACTGGAGTGAGGCGCTGACCCGTGCGTTGCGCCACGTCCGCCTGTCCCGGCCCGTGCGCCTGCTGGCCTCCGCCCGCGTCGACGTGCCCATGGTCATTGGCCTGTGGCGCCCCCTCATCCTGGTGCCGGCGGGGGCCATCACCGGGCTGTCCGCCGCGCAGCTGGAGGCCATCCTCGCCCACGAGCTGGGCCACATCCGGCGCCACGACTACGTGGTCAACCTCCTCCAGTCCTTCGTGGAGACCCTCCTGTTCTACCACCCGGCCGTCTGGTGGCTGTCCCACCGCATCCGCGAGGAGCGTGAGCACTGCGCGGATGACCTGGCCGTCCAGTGCTGCGGGGATGCGCTGCTCTACGCCCGCGCCCTGGCCCACATCGAGGAGCTGCGCCTGGCCCCATCACCCCACCCCGCCCTGGGCGTCAGCGATGGCTCGCTGCTGATGCGCGTTCGCCGGCTGCTGTCCGCGTCCGAGGACATGACGCCGCGCAGGTCCTGGCGGCTCGCCAGCGGACTGGGCAGCGCCGTGCTCGCCGTGGCCCTGGGGTCGTCACAACTGCCGGAGACGGCCCACGCCACGGAGCCGGTGAGCGCGCCGCCCCTCCATGTGGAGGCAACCCCCAGCACGGTGCAGCGGCTGTCCAGCCCCATGCCCATGCACCATCTGCTCGTGGCCCCGGCGACCTTCTCCGCCCAGGCCCCGCGGGCCCCCGCGCCCATCGAGCGACCGAAGGCGGCGGCGAAGGCAGAGCGAGCCCCCGCGGCGAAGCCCCGTCCCTGTCTCTTAT
>NZ_VHLC01000188.1:0-6234 GCF_006547355.1 Myxococcus sp. AB036A
GGGTGGGGGAACGGGCACCGCCGTCTGGCTGTTGCTCGGGGTGATTGTTCAGCTTCGGCGTGCGCGTCGTCGCGGGGATGTCGCCGGGCGTTGACTCGGCCGGTCGCGATGCCTACGGTCGGCCGCCCTCGATTTTGACGTGACGACCCGTGGGTGCCTGGCACCCACTGCTCAAGGAGACGACGAATATGGCTACCCGGATTGCCATCAATGGTTTCGGCCGCATCGGTCGCTGCATCCTCCGCGCGGTGCTCAGCCGCAAGGAAGACCTCGAGATTGTCGCCATCAACGACCTCGACAAGCCCGCGGCGCTGGCGCACCTGTTCAAGTACGACTCCGTGCACCGCACCTGGCCGGGTGAGGTGAAGGCGACGGAGAAGGGCATCGTGGTGGACGGCAAGGAGATCACCGTCACCGCGGAGAAGGACCCGACGGCGCTGCCCTGGAAGAACCTGAACGTGGACGTGGTGCTGGAGTGCACCGGCCGCTTCACCGCGCGCGACGCGGCGGAGAAGCACCTGAAGGCGGGCACGAAGAAGGTCATCATCTCCGCCCCGGCCAAGGGCCCGGACATCACCATCGCTTACGGCATCAACCACAACGAGTACGACCCGGCCAAGCACCACGTCATCTCGAACGCCTCTTGCACCACCAACTGCCTGGCGCCCATCGCCAAGGTGCTGGTGGACAACTTCGGCATCGAGAAGGGCCTGATGACCACGGTCCACAGCTACACCAACGACCAGCGCATCCTGGACCTCACCCACGAGGACATGCGCCGCGCCCGCGCCGCCGCGCTCTCCATGATTCCCACCAGCACCGGCGCCGCGAAGGCCATTGGTGAGGTGATTCCGCAGCTCAAGGGCAAGATGCACGGCCTGGCCGTCCGCGTGCCGACCCCGAACGTGTCCCTGGTGGACCTGACGGTGAACACAGAGAAGAAGGTCACCGCCGAGGCCGTCATCGAGGCCTTCCGCAAGGCCGCCGAAGGCCCGCTCAAGGGCGTGCTGGAGTTCAGCGACGCGCAGACGGTGTCGGTGGACTACAACGGCAACCCGCACTCGGCCATCTTCGACTCCACCAACTGCTTCGTGATGGGCGACAACCTGCTCAAGGTCATGGCCTGGTACGACAACGAGTGGGGCTTCTCCAACCGCATGGTGGACACGGCGAAGTTCCTCGTCTCCAAGGGCGTCTAGTCCCAAGGGCGTTCAGGGCACCGAGAGGGAAGGACCGAGATGATCCGTTACATCGATGATCTGCAGCTGACCGGGAAGCGCGTCTTCATCCGCGTGGACTTCAACGTCCCGATGGAAGGACGGCGCGTGACCGACGACACCCGCATCCGCGAGGCGATGCCCACCATCCGGCGCGCGCTCGAAATGGGCGGGAAGGTCATCCTGGCCTCCCACCTCGGCCGCCCCAAGGGACCGGACCCGAAGCTGTCGCTGGAGCCTGTCGCCGTGCGGCTCGCCGAGCTGCTCGGCGGCAAGCACGAAGTCATCCTCACCGACGACTGCGTCGGTGACGGCGTGAAGAAGCAGGTGAAGGAGCTCAAGGAAGGCCAGGTGGTCGTCCTGGAGAACCTCCGCTTCCACAAGGAAGAGGAGGCCAACGACGAGACGTTCGCCCGCGAGCTGGCGGCGCTGGCGGACGTCTATGTCAACGACGCCTTCGGCACCGCCCACCGCGCCCACGCGTCCACCGCGGGCATGGTGCCCTTCGTGAAGGAGAAGGCGGCCGGCTTCCTGATGCGGAAGGAAATCGAGTACCTGGGCAAGGTGCTCAAGAACCCGGACAAGCCCTTCGTGGCCATCCTGGGTGGCTCGAAGGTGAGCGACAAAATCAAGGTCATCGAGAGCCTGCTGCCCAAGGTGGACGCGCTGCTCATCGGTGGCGCCATGGCGTACACCTTCCTGAAGGCGCAGGGCGTAGAGGTGGGCAAGTCCCGCGTCGAGGGCGACAAGCTGTCGCTGGCCACGCGCCTGCTGGAGGCGGCGCACCGGTTCAAGACGCAGCTGGTCCTGCCGGTGGACCACATCGTGGGCACCGAGCCCACGGAGAACAGCCCCGCCACGGAGACGCCGGACAACGCGATTCCGCCGGACATGATGGGCCTGGACATCGGTCCCAAGACGCGCGCCATCTTCGCGCAGCACATCCGCGATGCGAGGACGGTGGTGTGGAACGGGCCCATGGGCCTGTTCGAGGTCCCCAAGTTCGCCGAGGGCACCCGCTCCGTCGCCGCGGCCATGGCCATCAACACGCAGGCCACCACCGTCATCGGCGGCGGGGACAGCGCGGCGGCCGTGGAGCAGATGGGCTTCGCGGACAAGATGAGCCATGTGTCCACTGGTGGAGGTGCGTCCTTGGAATTCCTGGAAGGACGCGAGTTGCCGGGCATCAAGGCGCTGGAGACGCGGTAGGCTCCGCGTCCGACACACCACACACCCCTGGGGGACACCATGGCCACCGCGCGTCGTCGGAAGATCGTTGCTGGCAACTGGAAGATGAACAAGTCGGTACCGGAGGCGCTGGCCCTGGTGCGCGATCTGCGAGGGCAGGTGGCTTCCCTGGGGGACACCGTGGAGGTGGTGGTGGCGCCGCCGTTCGTGGCGCTGCAGCCGCTGCATGTCGCGCTGGAAGGCGCGCCGCTGGCGCTGGCGGCGCAGAACTGTCACTGGGAGTCCTCGGGCGCCTTCACGGGTGAGATTTCCGCGCCGATGCTGGCCGAGCTGGGGTGCGCCTACGTCATCGTGGGGCACTCCGAGCGCCGGCAGCTCTTCGGGGACACGGACGAGCAGGTGAACAAGCGGGCGAAGGCGGTCCGCGCGGCGGGGATGACGCCCATCATCTGCGTGGGCGAGACGCTGGCCGAGCGCGAGGCGAACCAGACGCTGGCGGTGGTGGAGCGTCAGGTGCGCGGGGCGCTGGAGGGCTTCGAGGCCAAGGACGTGGCGGGCTTCGTGCTGGCCTACGAGCCGGTGTGGGCCATTGGGACGGGGCGCAACGCCACGGCGGCGCAGGTGCAGGAGGTCCACGCGGCGATCCGGGGGCTGGTCGAGCGCCTGTATGATGGGGAGACGGCCGGGCGGGTGCGCATCCAGTACGGCGGCAGCGTGAAGCCGGACAACGCCGCGGAATTGCTGGGCCAGCCGGACGTTGATGGGGCGCTTGTCGGGGGCGCGAGCCTGAAGGCGGGCGACTTCGCGGCCATCGTCAAGGCGGCCACTTAGAGTTGATCCTGGGGGCGGGCGGAAGATGTTGTCACCCGTTCACCACTTTGGTGTAGGGTGCGCCTCCTTTTCACGGAACGTCTGAAAGAGTCCACATGCTGACCTTCGTCACGATCGTGCACGTCCTGGTGTGCGTGTTCATGATCTTCGTCATTCTGCTCCAGCCGGGTAAGGACGCCGGTATGGGCTCCGCGCTGGGCGGTGGTGCCGCCACGAGCGCCTTCGGCGGCCGGGGTGCGGTGACGTTCCTCAGCAAGCTGACCGGCGTCTTCGCCGCGCTCTTCTTCTTCAGCTCGCTCGGCCTGTCCTTCGTGGGGCTGCGCTCCTCGGTGGCGGCGGGTGGCTCGGTGGCTTCGCCTCCGGCGCAGTCGGCCCCGGCGACCTCGGGTGACGCGGCTCCGGGCAGCATGGAGCAGCCGCGCGGCGAGCAGTCGACTCCGCCCGCCGAGGGTGGTGGCAACCCGGCGACGGGTGAGTCCGCTCCCGCGACGCAGGAGCCGGCTCCGGCGCAGTAGTCGTTCGCGGTACGTGGTTCGTAGGAAGAATCTGATTCACGCAGCGGTTGAGATTGTCGTTGCGTGAATCAGAAAGCTCCGGTAGATGGACGCCGCAGCAAACGCCCAGGTGGTGGAACTGGTAGACACACCATCTTGAGGGGGTGGCGCCGAAAGGTGTGCGGGTTCGAATCCCGCCCTGGGCACTCCGAAAAAGCCTCCAAGTCCTTGGGACTTGGGGGCTTTTTTATTTGCCGCTCTGGACTGTAGTTCGCCCGTAGCGTGGGCCGAATCCCGGGTGATGGCGGAAACAGGTCGGCGCGACGACGGACGCCCGGGCAGGATGCCTGCCAGGCGCCCCTATGCGGCTGTGTTGCAAGACGGGGCCTGGTCCGGGCGCGGGGCTCCGCAGAGCGGCGGTAATGTGGGGCGGACATCGTGGGGCATGACAACCGATGCCCTCCGATCTCGAAGAGCGCCCCGTTCCTCGTGGGAGACGAACACGAGCGTTCAGGCACTTGCGGCGGAGTGTCTTTGACGCACTGCGAGCCGGTGAGTGAGCGCGGCCTAGTGCAGCTGTCCCGACAGGGCGGACCAGCCGGGCGGGTCTGCTTCAATGGAATACAGCTCGCCGATGAGCTCCAGCACCTCTTCGCTCGCGGGGGGGGCGAAGGCCTGGGCCTTGAAGAAGTTGCGACGCGCGTAGGCCCAACTCTCGTCTACCTCCGGCGGCGACGGCTTCCACCAGCGCGCGACGCTCAAGCCGCTACCGGCGTGCCCCTATCAGCTGGCCTACAGGACGAAGGCGCGGGTGAGTATCGGCTACCACGTGGAGTTGCAGGGCCACTGATACAGCGTGCCGTTCACGCTGATGGGCAAGCCGGTGGAGGTGCGTCACTCGGAGGGCGCCGTCGAAGTCTTCCTCGCGGGCCTCCGGGGGGCCAGCCATGTGCGAAGCGCGCAGAAGGGGGCGCTTCACCACCTGACCCGGGCACAGCCCCGCCTCCCATTGGCATTACACCGAGTGGACGCCCTCGCGTCTCATCCGCTGGGCCGAAGGCGTAGGCCCCTCGTGAGCGAAGCTGGTGGAGGAACTCATGACGAAGCGGACTCACCCGCAGCAGGGCTTCCGCTCGTCGCTGGGCGTGCTGCGCCTGGCCGACGAGAAGAAGTACGGCGAGGCCCGCGTGGGGAATGTGTACGCCCAGGCACTGCGCTGCCGTGCCGTCAGCTACAAGGCCGTCGTCGCTATCATCCAGCACCACCTTGAGGACGCCGACGAGAATCATGCCGACAAGGGCGCGCTGCCCGAGCATGAGAACGGGTGCGGTGCTCACCCCTACCACTGACTGCATGCACGGCCTCTTGGCCGGGCGCTGCCATTGCCCGTCGGTGTTGGCTTGAGTCTCTCAGTCTCGACGGTGGCCTGCGCGCATGAGGGCGCGCAGGCTAGACACCGAGACTGACGGAGAAGAACGAATGCTCGTGGTCCAGACGCTGGAGAATCTCAACGCGTTGAAGCTTGCACGGCATGGCAAACGACCTGCGCGGCTGACTGGAGAGGCGGGCCGACACGACGCTGAGCGCCATTGACATGGCGGGCCTCCTGGCGGACGCGGAGTGGATGTGCCGGGAGAACAAGAAGCTGAGTGCGCGCCTGCTGCGTGCGAAGCTGCGCCAGCAGGCCTGAGTAGAGGACATCGGCTACACCCGCGCCCGCGGACTGATGAAGCCGTAGGTGCGGAGCTGTCCACCTCGAAGTAGGTGGCAGGCAAGCACAACGTGCTGCTGACGGGGCCAACGGGCGTGGGAAAGAGCTTTCTCGCGCCCGCGCTGGGGATGAGCTCCCTGAGGGGGCGGCTCGCTGTTCCGCCTCACTGTTCCTGTCGGACTTGATGGGGGCTACTCCACAGCACAGCGCGTCCGGATGAACTGGAAACGAATGAATCGGCTCGCCGTGCGGTGAAGCCCCCTGCTCGCATTCAACCGCCGTGGCCCAACGAGCGGCTCCACGTTAGAACCCATGCCAAGCGCTCAGAGCGCTAGTGCCGCGTCTGGGCGCTGTGCGGGGGAGCAGCAGTGTCCGTTTCTACCGCGACCGCCCCGTGCGCGGTCGGCGCAGGCCGCCCACCGCCAGCAGGGCCGCGACTGTGGGCACCAGAACGTGCTCAACCCCGCGCGGGCTCCTTCGCCGCCGCGTCCACGCCAACTTGCACTGTAGGTGCGGAGCGGGCGCCTGGTCCGCGCGTCGTGTCGCAGCGAACGTCCTTCGTCCACCAGAGTACGGAATAGGGTGGTCAACGCAGCCGGTTGACAGAAAACGCGGCGGTGATAGAAGCCGCGCCCCTCGCAAAGAAGCCCGCGCACTGGCGCGGAGGGCACTTCGAGCGAGTCAGTACGACAATACGGAATACGGCAGTCAACGCAGCGAGTTGACAGGAGACGCGGTGGTGGTAGAAGCCGCGCCCCGACGAAGAAGCCCGGAAGGAAAGGGCGGACAAGTC
>NZ_VHLC01000189.1:0-6206 GCF_006547355.1 Myxococcus sp. AB036A
GCCCCGCCCTGCATTAGGTTGCCCGTCCCATGAGCGAATTGATTCTGGCCTCCACGTCGAGCGCCCGGCGGGCCCTGATGGATGGACTGAGGCTCCCCTACCGCGCCGAGGCCCCCGGCGTGGACGAGGTCGTCGCCCCACACCTGTCGGTGACGGAGGCTGTGCGGGAGCTCGCGTCACGCAAGGCCCGCGCGGTGCATCAGCGGCACCCGGAGGCCTGGGTGCTGGGCGCGGACCAGCTCGTCGAGGTGGCGGGCGAAGTCCTCACCAAACCCGTCGACCGGAACGCGGCGCGCGAACAACTGCGCAAGCTGGTGGGTCACACCCACGCCATCCACACCGGGGTGTGCCTGGTGGGCCCCGGAGGCAAGGTGCTCGATGCAGTGGAGACGACCCGGCTGACCTTCTACCCGGTGAAGGAGGAGGAGCTGGAGCGCTACCTCGACCTGAACGAATGGGAGGGCTGCTGCGGCAGCTACCGCGTGGAGGACGCCGGACAGGCCCTGTTGGAGCGGCTCGACGGCGACCGCTCCAACGTTCAGGGCCTGCCCATGGTGACGGTGGTGCGACTGCTGCGGGAGGCGGGCTTCCGGTTCTTCTGAGCGCCGCTGACGCCCGCGCCGTCACGCGTCGGAGGACAGCTCCGCCAGAATCTCCGCGTAGGCGGCGCGCGCCTTGTCGGCCTGGTCCGCCTTGAAGCTCACCGCGGCCACCACCGGGTGCCCGCCGCCGCCGTAGCGCCCGGCGATGGCGGACAGGTCGTGCCGCCGCAGCTCCGGCTTCCACGGGTTGGAGCCGATGGACACCTTGGCCCGCGAGGCGCCCTTCCCCACCCACAGCGTGTAGCGCGCGTCCGGGTAGAGGGCATAGGCGATGAACTTGTTGAGGCTGTCCACGCCCTCGTCCACCAGGTCGAAGAAGACGACGCCGCGCTCGTAGCGCGCCCGGGCACGCACCAGCTCGATGTTCGACTGGTGGCGCGCCAGCAGCGGCGCCAGGGGCGTGGCGATGAGCGGCGAGGCGGCGATGTCCGCCAGCGACTCGGACTGCATGCGGCGGATGACTTCCGGGATGAGGCTGGGGTCCTTGTTGGCCTCCAGCACCGTCATGATGCGCAGCGCGGGCTCCTCCAGCGCCACCGCCATCTGCGGCGAGGGGAACTGGGCCCCGTCGATGATTTCCGCCCAGTGGATGAGCTCCGCCATGGGCGACGCATCCCAGCCGAAGCGCTCCCGGGCCACGTCCGCCAGGTACTTCGTGCAACTCTTGCGGTGCGCATCGTGGAATTTGCGCCCGCTGGTGTCCGCGCGGAAGTGCGCCTCGTCCCCCGGCTGCTGGAAGGCGGAGGCGTGGTGGTCGAACCACCAGGTAAGCCGCGCGTCCTGGCTGTAGCGGAAGTCGACGATGACATTCTCCTCGCCGGAGAACACGGCCGGGTCGATGCCCTCGGCGCCTGGCTTGTGGTTCAGACCGAGGTACCGGAAGGCCGCGTCCGGACGGATGCGCTCCCGGTAGAAGCGGGAGAACACGGCCGCGCTCGCGGCGCCGTCGAAGCAGCTGTCGTGAAAGAGGACCTGAACGTTCATGGCGATGAGCCCCTTACTGCAACGCGAGTCCCGCGCCCACCGTCGTGAAGGCCACCTCGTCCGCACCGCCACTCGCCTGGGCGGCCACCACCGCCAGCCCCACGAGCCGCCCGTCCGCCAGCACCCCGCACGCCAGCGTGCCCTCTGCGCCCCCCGGCGTGCGCAGCGGATGCACGGTGGCCTTGCTCCCCAACGCCGGAGGCGCGGGAAGTGACAGCGCCTCCCCCAGCGCACCGCCCAGCGCCTGGAACAGCCCCTTGCATCCCACGGCCGCCGCAGTGCCCGTGCCGCGCTCCACCCAGAGCAGGCCATAACGCCCCTGCGCCGTGTCGCCGAAGCCCACGCCGCCGCCCTGCAGGGTGGACGCGGGCAGCACCAGGTGCGGGGCGAGCTGCTCGCGCGTCAGTTGTCCCCACCCCGGGGGCAGCTCCAGCCGATACCCCAGCTCGCTGCCCACCAGGGACTGACGCACACCCGCGCCCGACGTCCCCGCGATGGGAAGCGCCAGCAAGCCCGCCGAAGCGACCGCCGCTCCCAGGCCCAACCCCAGCCCCAGGTAGCGCCGCATGGGCCCCGGCTCGCCCACCACCATGACCAGCGCGAGCACTCCGAGGATGAAGTAGGCCACGTGGACGGGGGCCAGCGGTGCCTCACGCGCCAGCCATCCCGTGGCCAGCAGCTGCACCACCACGCCCACCTGCGCCATCCCCTTCGCGGGGCCGCGGTTGAGCACCAGCACCAGCGCGAGCACCGCGTCCAGGCACACCAGGCCGTACGTCCACGTGGGGTCCTCCAGCGAGCCCAACAGGCCCGCGGCGCGGACGAACCAGGCCGCGGCGCTCGCCAGCAACACCCCCGCCGCGGGGCCCGGATGGGCGGACACCGCGCTGGTGACAAGGTCCCCGCCGAACACCGTGGCGTCGTCGTCCGCCTCCACCATGGGCCGGTCCAACCGCATCCGGCCAACCTTCTTGTGGGACTGGAGATGGTCGAACGGCTCCCCGCACGAGGGGCACGCACTGGCACCGCGCGGAATGGGGCTGTGGCCGCAGTTCGGACAGAGAGTCTGGGGCATGCCCCCGGCGTATACCGCACTGCCCGCGCCGCCCACGAGGCCGCGACATTTGCGTCAGGATGTTCTGGCTTTCCACCCGGAAAGACGGACTTCTGCGGGAAGGCTTGACTCTGACATCGAGGTCAGATTGGACCTGGGTGCCAAGAATTGTAAGCCACGTGACGAAACGGGGCCGTTGAACGAAACGTCGAGATTGCGCTCGGAGTGAACGAAAACGCTCGATGAAACGATTCATACCCAGGCAGCACCGTGAACCCAGCGAGCCGACTGTCCGCTTAACCCCGCTTTCTGCCTGGGAAATGAGGGGCATTGTCCCACCGGACAGGTAGTCAGGCGGCTGGCACCTCAACTGCATGTGTCAGACCCACGGTGTACTCACCCGCGTAGCACGGTGCGGTGGGAGGAACCCATGGGCAAGCGGACGACTCGTAGAAGTGGCGCGGTTCCCAGGCAGGGCCGGCGGGTGATGCCCGCGCTCCGGCGAACGGCCCAGCGGGCCCGGGCGGCCGCGGGCAAGGTCCACCTGACGGTGGGCGAGGTCATCGCGGCGGCCTTCGAGACCTCCGGCGGGGAGCTGGTGGATGTGCTGGCCCAGCTCACCTCGCCGCAGATGACCCGGGCGCTGGGGCGTCGCATCGTCGTGGAGGGCTGAGCCCTCCGCCCCTGTCCCGGCCGGCGTGGACGTCAGTCTCCCGCCATCAAGATGCCGGCGGTGTAGCGCTGCCGCGTGGGCTCTCCCGCGAGCAGCTTCTCGAAGTCTTCCGCGTTGTTCGGGTGCACCAGGAAGCTGCCGGAGCGTGTCTCCAGGCGCACAGGCGCGGCCAGCGACTGTGGCTCCTCGGCCACGGTGCCACCACTGCCCCCGTCCAGGCGGTGAGCCGGCGCGGTGGCGCAGGCGGTGAAGAGCAGGAAGCCAGGAACAAGAAAGCGCCTCATGCGGGTCCTCCGGTGGACGGACCCAGAGGTGGGCCCGCGCGCCCCTCCCTATGCCGCATCTCGCGCGGAGACAAGGCACCGCGCGCCATCCCGGAAACGACGAAGGCCCGCGTCCCCTGAGGAGACGCGGGCCTGGGCCTTCACGCCGTCAACAGCCTGGGGCTACCGGGGCTGCCAGCGCGGGCGGTGGTCATCGCCGCGCGACGTCTGGAGGGTGTAGTCCCCCAGCGGGTGGACGATGGGGTCACCCACCTTCGCGCCCGCCGCCGGATCAATCTGCTGGACGTAGAGCTGCCCCGCCTGGATGTAGGCCACGTAGTGGCCATCCGGAGAGAACGACGGGAGCGTGGCGCCCTCGGCGAAGCTGACCTCATCCCCCACCGGGGTGCCGTCCGCCGGGTTGATGCGGCGCAGGAAGATGATGTTGCCCGGGTCGCCGGCGCAGGGCGAGGTACCGGCGCCGCAGAGCACCGGCTCCCCCGTGGTGGGGTTGAAGAAGTAGGCGCGCACGTACGCCACCCAGCTGCCATCCGGCGCCCAGGTGGGGTTGGCGATGTAGGAATCCACCGAGCCACCCTCGACGGCCGCCGTGCTGAACTCGGCAATCGTCTGCACGGCGGAGCCACCCACGGGGACGATGTAGAGCGCGGCGTTCAGCCCCACCGGCCGCGTGTCATCCGGACGGAGGAACAGGAGCTGGTCATTGACGCGGTTGTAGTGCGGCTGCTCCGCCGTGGCGCCCGCGATGGCCAGCGGCGTGGGCGTGCCGCCCACGGTGGCCGTGGAGATGCCGACGGTGGCGGTGCTGAACGCGAACGTGTTGCCGTTGCGCCAAGCCGGGGAGGAGCCCGTCGCGGTGGCCTGCTCCACCGTGCCGCCCTCGGCCGGGACGCGGGAGATGCCGGAGATGCTGTCGCCCGCGCGGCGCACGTACAGGAGAGAATCCCCCGGCTCCCACTCCAGGTAGAGGAAGCCCTCGGTGCTGCCCGTGGTGCCATTCGCGAGCATCGTGGGCGCGGCCGCCACCAGCGGCACGTCGCGCGCCACCAGCTCACCGGCCAGGTTTCCCGTCGAGGTGCCCGTCTCGGTGGCGCCCTGGACGAAGGCAATCCGGTTGCCGGCCGGGTTCCAGCGCGGGTAGAGGCTGTTCACTGCGGCGTCCGACAGCCGCATGGGCTCCGGCTCATCGAAGCGCGTCACCACCGCGGCCATTTCGTCGGTGTCGTCCATGGCCGTGAAGGCCACGTGCAGCGCCTGACACGTCATGGCCTCCGCCGTGCCCTCACAGCGCAGGCCCGCGGCGCAGTCGGCGGACGAGGTGCAAGCATCGCCCTTGGCCCCCGTGCCGATGACGACCACGCCACCGCCGTCGGCCGTGCCCACGTCCGTGCCGGCATCCCCTTCAGTGCCCGCGTCCTGTTCGGTGCCCGCGTCGCCCTCGGTGCCGGCGTCCTCTTCCGTCCCAGCGTCCTCCCCGGGCGGCCGCTGGACATCGCGCAGCTCACAGTTGCCCGAGCGGCACGTCCAATCCTTCCCCGCCGGAGGGGGCCCTTTGTCGCTGCGGCAGTCGAATACATCGACACATTCGTCACCGCACCCCGTCGACAGCACCAGCAGCACGCCACACAGCGCGCTGATAACGACACGCTTGGTCATGGAAACCCTCCGGAGAATAGAGGGCGCGTATACCGTCGGCCTTTCCGGGCGCGCTGACCCGGATGCGCGGGAGCACACAGCGTGTTCCTGAATGAACGGCCCAAGGGAGCTGCCTGCTCAATGATAGACACCCACTGCCACCTGGATGCCTCCCGCTTCGATGCCGACAGGACGGAAGTCCTCTCACGCGCCTGGGCCGCGGGCCTCCACGGCATCGTCATCCCTGGCGTGGGCCCGCATGACTGGGAGCCCCTGCTGGAGATGTCCCGCCAGGATGCCCGCCTTCAGGTGGGCCTGGGCATCCACCCGCAGCTCCTCCCCGACATGCCCCCGGAAGAGGACGACGCCGTGCTCGAGCACCTGGACGCGTTGCTCGCGAAGGGCGGCGCGGCGGCCGTGGGTGAGTGCGGATTAGACGGCCCCAGCCTCCCGGGCGCGCCGCTGGAACGGCAGGTGACGGTGTTGAAGCGGCACCTCGCGCTGGCGCGCAAGCACGGCCTGCCCGTGCTGATGCACTGTCACCGGCTGCACCCAGCCCTCATCGAACTGCTGAAGGAGGAGCCCCTCCCCGAGGCGGGCCTGCTCATGCACAGCTACAGCGGCGGCGTGGAGCTGGCGCGCTTCTATCTCCAGAAGGGCTGCCACTTCTCCTTCGCGGGCCCCGTCACCTGGGCGGAGGCCCGCAAGCCCCTGGATGCGCTCCGGGCCATCCCCCTGGACCGGCTGATGGCGGAGACGGACGCCCCGGACCAGGCCCCCACGCCCCACCGGGGGACACGCTCCGAGCCGGGCTACCTTCCCCACATCCTGGAGGGCATGGCCCGCGTCCGGGGGGAGCCCGTCGAGGAGGTCGCCCGGCAGACGACCGAGAATGCCCGCCGCTTCTTCCGGGAAGCTTTCCCTGCGCCTTCGCGGTAGGCGAGCGGTCGCGTTATAGAGGACCGCCATGAACC